>WRGP01000218.1 GCA_009787135.1 Bacillota bacterium
CCCGCCGCTCGGCCCGGCCTCAAATGCCGATTGCGCGCAATGAGCATTTGAGGCCGCGCGTCCGTGCCGGCCGCTTGCTTAAGAGGCACCTGTCACATCCGTCATATATTCGCGCAATGCCCTTCCCAGCACCATATCAAGCAAAGACGCATTTTCCCGATTGTGCGCGCGGATCGAACTATAGATTTTCAGCTTTGGCTCCGTACCAGAGGGACGAACAACAAGGGAGCAGTTATTTTCCAAGATAAACTTCAGCATGTCAGACCTGGGCAAGCCGTCTAAACCCTGGGCATAGTCCAGACATTGCAGCACCTGAAGGGAATCAAACGATTTTACCCCGTTCCGCAAGCCTTGCATAATCTGTTGCATCTTGATAAATCCATCGGCACCATCAAACGCATACGAGTATAACGTATGCAGGCAATACCCATACGCACGGTATAATTCTTCCAGTTTTTCAAGCAAGCTAATGTTTTGCGCTTGATAAAACGCGAACATTTCACAAATCAGCAGCGCGCCGTTGACCCCGTCTTTGTCCCGGACGTATGGGCCGCTCAAATAGCCGCAGCTCTCTTCAAAGCCGAAAATAAAGTCCCGCACGCGCCCTGCCTGTTCAAGAAGACCAATCTGTTCCCCGATAAATTTGAAGCCGGTCAGCACATTGATTGTTTTGACACCATAGTTTGCCGCAATTCGCTCCGCCATATCGGCGGTTACAACGGTTTTAATCATCACGGGATTGGCGGGCATGGTTCCCCTCGCCTGATGCCGGGCGCAGATATAGTCCAACAGCAGCATGCCGGTTTCATGACCCGTTAGCACCGTATACTCCTCGCCATTTCCCACCGCGACACCCACCCGGTCACAATCGGGGTCAGTCGCCAGCAGCAGGCCCGCGTGGTTCGCCCGCGCATAGTCTATTCCCAATGCCAAGGTCTCACGCAGTTCGGGATTGGGGCAGGGGCAGGTGGGAAAGGCGCCGTCCGGCTGTTCCTGCTCCCTGACGACAGCGACACGCGTGTAACCGGATTCGCGGAGCGTGCGCAGGACGGGTTTGAGACCAGCGCCGTGTAACGGCGTATATACAATGGCGGCATTTTTGTCAGCCCGTACGTCGGCGGAGAGCATGGACTGTCCCTTGACGGCCTCCACATACGCTGTGTACAGGGTGTCGGGAATGCCGTTGATAAGGCGCTGCTGAATCCCTTCAGTATACGAGCATCGCTTGACATCAGCAAAAATATCCAGCCGCTCGATTTCCGTCAGAATCTGGGCGGCGGCATCCGTTGTAATCTGGCAGCCATCCCTGCCGTAGACTTTATACCCGTTGTATGCGGCCGGGTTATGGGAGGCCGTTATCATAATGCCGGCAGCGCAATGCAGCTGACGGACGGCGAAGGATAGGCAAGGCGTGGGCATGAGTTCATTGAAAATAAATACGGTAATTCCATTCGCCGCGAAAACGCCTGCCGCCACCTCGGCGAACCAATCGGATTTTACCCTCGAATCATAGCCAATGGCGACAGCCCGCGCGGAGCGCGCAAAAGCCGCGGTGATATAATTCGCCAACCCTTGTGAAGCCTTCGCCACGGTATACAGGTTCATTCGATTTGAACCCGCGCCCATCACGCCCCGCAGGCCGCCGGTTCCAAATTCCAGATTACGGTAAAACGCGTCCGCTATTAACGTCTCGTTTCCGGCCATTTGCTTGAGCTCCGCCGCTATATCGCAATCTTCCGTGGCTTTATTCAGCCACAAATCGTATTGCGCCATCCATTGCCGCATCTTCATCTACAGAAACCTTTCGAATGTTTTTGTACCGTTTCGATAGGCTAGCGTTCCACTCTGCCAGCGCCTTGGAGGAAGTCCCTGTAGGCCAGGCGAATGCCCTCCTCGAGCTCGGTTTTGTAGCGCCACCCCAATTTTGCCAGTTTGCGCACATCCAGCAGTTTCCGGGGTGTGCCATCAGGCTTGCTGGCGTCAAAGTCGATTTCACCTTCAAAACCCACAACTTTCTTGATCAGCTCCGCCAGTTCGCCAATTGTTACCTCCTTACCAGTGCCCACATTGACGGTTTCGTTGCCTAGATCAGACTGACCATAGTTCTGCATCAGGAATATACAGGCACTCGCCAAATCATCCACGTACAGGAACTCACGCAGCGGTTTTCCCGTCCCCCATACGGTCACCTTTTTCGCGTCCCTATCCTTCGCCTCATGGAAACGGCGAATCAACGCGGGAAGCACATGGCTGTGCTGAGGATGATAGTTGTCGTTGGGCCCATACAGATTGGCGGGCATCACGCTGATGTAGTCCGTTCCGTATTGTGTGTTCAGGCAGCAGCAGTATTTGAGACCGCTGATTTTCGCCAATGCATACGCCTCGTTCGTCTTCTCCAGTTCGCCGGTGAGCAGACAACGCTCCGGCATGGGCTGTGGCGCCATGCGTGGATATATACAGGAACTGCCTAAGAGCATCAACTTTTTGACGCCGGTTTTCTCCGCCTCGTGGATCACGTTCATCTGTATCATCATGTTATCATACATAAAATCCGCGGGATAGGCGCTATTGGCAATGATACCACCCACCTTTGCCGCGCAAAGGAAAACATACTCTGGCATTTCATCGGCAAAAAAGCGTTCAACGTGCTCCTGGCGGCGCAAATCCAACTCTTTTGAGGCGCGCTTGATGATTTTGGCGTATTCTTTTGCCTCCAGCGCCCGAACAATCGCGGACCCCACCATGCCGCGATGGCCTGCCACATAGATTCCCGCGCTTTTCTCCATTTACCGCACCTTCTTTACATAGTCCATATCATGCGCCACCATCAAGCGCACCAATTCGTCAAAGCTGGTGGCGCGGGGATTCCAGCCCAGCTTTTGCTTTGCCTTTGAAGGGTCGCCCAGCAGGTTTGCCACATCGGTTGGACGGAAAAACTCGGGATCTACATCGATGAGCACCTTGCCGCTCCTTGCATCGACGCCCTTTTCGCGCGCACCCTCACCCTCCCAGTGCAGATCAATGCCCACATAACGAAATGCCCGCTCACAAAAATCTCTCACGGAGTACTGTTCACCTGTGGCAATGACAAAATCATCCGGCGTATCGTGCTGAAGCATCAGCCACATGCATTCCACGTAGTCCTTGGCATAGCCCCAATCCCTTAAGGCGCTCAGATTGCCAAGGCTCAGCTTCTCCTGCATGCCCTGGGCGATACGCGCGGCGGCCAGCGTGATTTTACGGGTCACAAAGGTTTCGCCCCGACGCTCGCTTTCATGATTAAACAGGATACCGTTGGCGGCAAAGATACCATAGGCTTCGCGATAATTGCGAACGATCCAGTAGCCATACTGCTTGGCACAGGCATAAGGCGAATAAGGGTAGAAGGGCGTAGTCTCGCTTTGCGGCACTTCCCGTACCTTGCCAAACAGCTCGGAAGTTGAGGCTTGATACATCTTTGTCTTTTTTTCCAGGCCCAGCGCGCGAATACCCTCCAGAATGCGCAATACACCGGCGGCATCCGCGTCCGCCGTGTATTCCGGTACGTCAAAGCTGACCCGTACATGGCTTTGAGCCGCGAGATTGTACAATTCGTCCGGCTGAACTTGCGCCATGACCTTGATCAGGCTGATGGAATCGGTCATGTCGCCATAGTGAAGATGAAAGCGGGGATGCCCTTCCAGATGGTCAATCCGCTCCTTGCGGTCGATGGAACTACGGCGTATGATACCATGGACTTCATACTTCTTGTCTAACAGGCATTCGGCCAAATATGAACCGTCCTGCCCCGTAACGCCTGTGATCAATGCTTTTTTCATACGTTCCTCCCCTTATCATAACATCGTCTTGGGCACGGCGTCCCAGTCAAAGGTGAGGCGGTTGATATCCTGATCTCCCGCCGTTTCACCCAGATGAATTTCCACGTATTCAAACTCTTCAAGCGCCTTGACCGCGTGCTTCTGACCGCGTTTGATGCTGACGGCGCCGCCCATTTCCAACAGCAGACTGGAACCTTCAATGATGAGTTCCGCCCTCCCCTGCGTTACCGTCCAGATTTCATCCCGGTTGTTGTGATAGTGATAGCTTGAATTCATGCCTTGAAAAATCGTGATCTTCCGGATAACCGTTTGCTTCTCGCCTGATTGTGATACATCAATTGTCTTGATCGTACCCCAGCGGCGTTCTTCATACATAGGCTGCAGGTGAATGTCTTGGACAATATTTTTGACATTGTCGCAGGCGTCTTTATCCGCCACCAGAATGCCGTCAAAGGATGCCACAATCACCGCGTCCTTCAATCCCATGGATACCACCGGGATGTTCAGCTCATTGATCACGTGGGTATCCCGGCAGCCTTTGTCCATTAGAACATAACCGCTTGCGATATCGTGCATTTCCTCGCACAGCGCGCTCCACGAACCCAAGTCCTTCCACAATCCGTTAAACGGCACAACGGACAGGTTGTCTGCCTTCTCCAGCACCTCATAGTCAAAGCTGATTTTTGGAAGCATGTCATAATGTTGATAAATCAGATCATAATCAGGCGTCAGGCCGTAAGCGGAAAGGCGGTTGAGAATATTCCCAATCTTAAAACAGGATACACCGCAGTTCCATAGGGCGTTTTGCTTTATCAGCGCTTGCGCGTATCGCATATCCGGCTTTTCTTTGAAGCAATTGACTTTACGGTACCCTTTATGCCCCGCCCCGGGCACAATATAGCCATACTTTGTGGAAGGGCAGGTGGGGACTGCGCCCATCAGGGCAATTTCCGTTTCGGTATGTTCCACCACATGGGCCAGTTGTTTCAGCGTCGTAAAGTAGCTGCCTTCGGTATAGGGGTCCACCGGAAGAATGCAGACAACATCCTCCGGGCTCGCGCCCAGTTTGCTTGCCAGATAAGCGCAGGACAGCATTACCGCGGGAAAAGTATCCCGGCGGTCCGGTTCTATGGCGATATTTACATTTCCCAGCTGGCTGCGCAGCATCTCCACTTGACCGGCGCTGGCACAGATAATAGTGGTTTGCGAAAGCTGCGCCGTCTGCAGCTGATCCATAACGCGCTGCACCATAGAGCAAACGGAAGAAGAATCATTTTCCCTGGACAGAAACTTAATGTATTGCTTTGACCGAAGATCATTGGACAGCGGCCATAAGCGCTTGCCGCTGCCTCCGGACAAAAGAACGATGTACAACGTTGATACCTCCCCTGCTCATGAAATGCGAACGGATTTTAGAAAATTATATCATGATCAGCTTGCGGGCACAATCATAATAACCAGGAGCACATCTGTTAATGCAAAGCCTTTGCGGCATCGTCGTCCGCACCGCCGTTTTTCAAAAAGCCCCCGATCACGTCCAGGAACTGCCGGCCATAGCGCTCCAGTTTCACCTGCCCAACGCCTGACACCCGTAGAAACTCCTCTTCATTTTGGGGCAATTTGATGCACATATCCGTGAGCGTGCTGTCCGCGAATACTACAAATGCGGGTATATTCTGTTCGCCCGCGATGGCACGGCGCAGCGCTTTTAATTTTGCGAATAGAGCTTTGTTTACGCTGTGAGATATGCCTGCCGCGCTTGCCTTGCCCGCGCTTTTCGCGATTTTTGCGATCTTCCGCTCATCCCGTGCCAGCTTGACGGAAACGGAAAAGCTTTCGTTATAAAGCTCCTTCGCGCGCGCGCCAAGCTTTACGACGGGGTATTCATCATCCGTTATCCGAAGAAAACCGTTTAGCACGAGGTGGTTCGCGATATCCCGAAGACTTTTCTCCGGCAAATTGCTTGCGTTGTAGGCCGTAACCCTATCCAATCCCCAGCGCAGAATCTTCTCGCTTTTGCTGCCGCGCAGCACGTCGATCACGGTTTTGAGGCCGTAGCGCTCGCCGGTCCGATACACGCACGACACGATTTTGCGCGCTTCGTCCGTGACGTTCATCTCTTTAAAATGGGCGTTGCAGTTGCCGCAATTCCCGCAAAAATGCGGGGCCGTTTCGCCGAAGTACCGCAGGATATACGCGCGCAGGCAGTCGCTTGTGTGGCAATAGAACGTCATTTCTTTCAGCCGCTGCCTGTCCCGCTCCTTCAAAAGCCTTTCGGTTTGGGCATCAGGATACGACGCGCTATCGTTATGATCAATAAGGTACATGTTTGTTCTGACATCCTGGCCGCTGTAGAACAAAACGCAGTCGGCCGGTTCGCCGTCACGGCCCGCGCGGCCCGCCTCCTGATAGTAGCTTTCCATATTTTTCGGCATGTTATAGTGTGCCACAAAGCTGACGTTTGACTTGTCAATGCCCATGCCAAAGGCGTTCGTCGCCACCATAATGCTTGCCCGGTCGTATAAAAAGTCGTCCTGATTGCCATGCCGTTCCGCGTCGGAGAGCCCGGCGTGATACCTTGACGCGTTATACCCGCTGTGGATCAGCCTTTCGCGGACCTCCTCCACGGCCTTTCTTGTGGAGCAATACACAATGCCGGATTTTTCCCTGCGCTCCCGCAAAAACCGAAGCAGCGCGGCAAACTTATCATCGGGTTTTTGGACGTTGAAAAATAGATTTTTTCTGTCGAAGCCCGTGATAAGCGCCGTGGGAGCGCGCAATTTGAGCAAGGCAATAATATCCGCGCGCACTTTGGGCGTCGCTGTCGCCGTAAACGCCGAGACGACCGGCCGCTCGGGCAGGGCGTCCACAAAATCGGCGATGTTCCGATAGCTCGGGCGGAAATCCTGGCCCCACTGTGAGATGCAATGCGCCTCGTCCACCGCGACCATGGCGACAGGGGTGTTTTTAGAGAATTCTATAAACTCCGCCGTCTCAAGCCGCTCCGGCGCGATGTATATGATCTTATACAGGCCTTTTTGCGCGTTATCAAGCGCCCGCCATATTTGTCCCTCTGTCAGCGAGCTGTTGATGAACGCCGCCCTGATGCCGGCCTGGCCCAACGCCTGCACCTGATCCTTCATCAGGGAGATCAGCGGCGAGATCACGAGCGTGATGCCTGTAAACAGCAGGGCGGGCACCTGAAAGCAGACGGATTTGCCCGCGCCGGTCGGCATCACGCCGAGGCAGTCGCGGCGGGATAGGATGCTGTCAATGATCCGCGCCTGGCCTTCCTTGAACGCATCGTACCCGAAATATTGTTTTAGAATGTCTTTTGCCGTGGCTTGAGGCAAGGGCATCAGTCCTTATTTTTTGCTTGCTTTGGCCGTGTATTGCGGATATTATACTATACGGCGGCTGTGAAAAACAACATGATAATGAGGCGGCCGCCCATGCGGAACGCACGCCGGGCATAAATAGGACATACTGTAGTCCTGTTGCTTGGGGTATCTACATCACTTAGGTAAGTATATACGCAGAATTCGGTCTATTTTGGAGAGTAGGAGCTGTATAAATGAGATTTTATACTGAAACGGCGATAAATACGTTGCGTCAAAAGAATATTGAGTTCATTACGATGACACGGAAAGAACTTGAGATTTATAAGAAAAAGTGGTTTGATGTTTTTGTTCCGCATGATAAACATGAAGAAGCATTACATAATTATTGCTTTCCTAAAGATGGATATTGCGGCTATTTATGGCATGTTTTTAGTTTTGAAACATTGACTTGTTTCCAAAGCGATAAAGCAAATTCATTGTTTGATAGTGTGAGTAAGCGAGAAGCAACGCTTCTTGTGAATATAGATGAAGCCGCATATAAAATTAAGGACGCTTCCAGGCTCACGGCAAAAGATATTCATTCCATGTACGATGTAATCTTAACCGATGTTGATTTTGCCTGGACTTATGCAAAAACACACGAGCGTGCATGCGGCCCGTATTTCTATGAAAGCAAATAAAATCAATACAAAACGGTACAGGAGTTTCGGCGGGTTCGTCTGGAGGCCGGCCATAAATATGACATACTGTAGTCCTGTTATTTGTGGTATCTTTAAAGGCAGGTGTGGCTGCCGCGGTTTGCCCCCGCCGTTTGGGTGTACAAAGAAAGCGATTGTATAGTTTGAAAGGAGACCTGGATTATGGCCAACGCCGTTGAGTTTGTATCGTTTGCCCTCAAAAAAGGAGCTTCCGTGCCCGATTTCTTGCTCGCTTCGGAAAAAATGAACAGCGGATCCCTTTCCAGGCTAAAAGGCTATGTTTCCCGCAAGCTGCTCGTTCATGGCGAGACGTGGGCTGACTTGGTGATTTGGGAAACAATGGAAGATGCGCTAAACGCGGCAAAAACAATTGGCGAATATGATGCGGCCCGTGCGTATTTCTCTTTCCTGGACGAAAAAAGCGTTGATATGCGCCATTTTTTTGTTGAAAAAAGTTACTAGGATGGTGTAGGCTGCATGTGTGAAAAAATCAGATGCTTTGGCAATACGCCCATATCCATGGAGTATCATGACAACGAATGGGGGCGGCCTGTCCATGATGATGGCAAGCTCTTTGAAATGCTGACGCTGGAGGGCATGCAGGCAGGGCTTTCGTGGATAACCGTGCTGAACAAGCGCGAGGCCTTCCGGAAGGCCTTTGACGGGTTTGATCCTCACAAGGTGGCCCTTTACGGCGACGCAAAGATTGAGGAGCTCATGGCAAACGCGGGAATCATACGAAACCGCCTGAAGATCAACGCGGCAGTTATCAACGCCGGCTTGTTTCTGGAAGTCGCTGAAAAGTACGGGAGCTTCGATAAGTTCATCTGGGGATATGGTAAAGATACGCCCATTACGGGCCACTGGGAAAAAATCGAGGATCTGCCCGCGACCACCCCGCTCTCCGATACGATAAGCAAGGATCTGAAAAAAATTGGTTTCAAATTCGTCGGCTCGACCATACTCTATTCGTTTATGCAAGCTATAGGCATGGTCAACGACCATATTTCGGGGTGTTTCGTTTATGAGGAGATAGTAAAAGGCAAAGGCCCGGATTGACGCCGCAAGGGCCGGCGGGAAGGGGTTCGCCAGGTGAACACACGATTTTTATGCCCCCTGTGCCATGGCGCGCTGGAGAGGGGCGCCGGCAGCGCCCGGTGCGCCAATGGGCATTCGTTTGATGTGGCGCGGCAGGGCTATGTCAACCTGCTGCGCAAGAAGCCGGATACCCTCTATGAGGATAAGGCGCTGTTTATGGCGCGCCGCACCGTGTACGAGGCCGGTTTTTTCGCGCCGCTGGCGGAGGCGATACGGGAGAGGCTTTCCGGGGCGGTCGTGTTGGACGCCGGCTGCGGGGAGGGCTCTCTGCTGGCCCGGCTGTGCGAGGATGCGGGGCGCTATGGCATTGGGCTAGATATCGCCAGGGAAGCGGTGCGGATGGCCGCGGGGCGGTATAAGCGGGTTGCGTGGTGCGTGGGCGACCTATGCGGCATTCCGCTGGCGGATGAGAGCGTGGACAGCGTGGTGAACGTGTTGACGCCCGCCAACTACGGGGAGTTCAGCAGGGTGCTCAAAAAGGACGGCGTGCTGCTCAAGGTGGCGCCAAATGCCGGGCATCTTACGGAAATCCGCGCGTTGGCGGGCAAGTCGCCGTACGCGCGTACGCTGACGGAAACGCTGCAAGCGTTTGAAAGGCGGTTTGCGCTCGTGGAGAGAAAAACCATCCGCTATGCGGTGGCATGCGATGAGGCGCTGTCCGCCGCCGTATACGCCATGACGCCGCTGACGGCCCATGAAGCGGCTTTGGCCAAGCCAGAGGCGTGGAAGATCACGGTGGATGTGACGCTGCTTAAGGGGAGGCGGTTAGTATAGCGGGGCGCGAGGTGATAATGCTTGAAAATAGACCGGCTGATCGGCATAACCATGTATCTGCTAAACCGCGATGTTGTACCGGCCAAGGAGCTTGCGGAGCGTTTTGAGGTTTCGGTCCGCACGATTGTGCGCGATATTGGGGCGCTGGCCATTGCCGGCATTCCGATATCCTCCTCCACCGGCGCTTCGGGCGGGTATGAAATACTGGATACTTTCAAATTGAACAAGCAGATCATCACCATGGACGATTATTTGTTTCTCATTACCGCGCTGAAAGGCATGTGCTCCGCGTACGACAGCAAAAAGATCAACGCCACGCTTGAAAAGCTGCTGACCGCCGGGCGTTGCGAGGCGGAAGAACAGCGGGTATTCATTGACTTTGGCGTGGTGAGGGAAGGGGACAGTATAGCCGAATATGTCCGGCAGATCGAAGAAGCGATCCATGATAAGGTGACGGTCGAGTTTCGCTATACGGATGGCGCGGGCCGGCAGAGCCGCAGAAGGGTCGAGCCGCTGGCCTTGCACTACCGCTGGTATGCATGGTATCTGCTTGCCTATTGTACGGATAAAAACGATTACCGGTTTTTTAAACTCAATCGAATGGAAAATATAACGGTTGCCGGGGAGCTGTTTTCGCATGCCCATGGGAATATCCCGGAATTGCTGGAAAGGCAGTGGAGCAGCGACGGCCGCCGGTGCTGCCGCGTTAAGCTGCTATGCAAAGCACAGGCGCGGGCGCCGGTGATCGAATATTTGAAAGGCGAAATCATGGAAGAACATGCAAACGGGGATTTTATTATGGCGATGTATGTGCCGGAAAACGAGCGCATGTGGTTTTCGCTGCTCCTGGGCTTTGGCGATGCGGTTACCGTATTGGAACCGCGGGAGGTTGTGGAGAGAATAAAAGAAAAAATTGCCGAGATCCAAAGCATCTATAAAAATTAACGACAGACAGGTGTCGTCAATGCCCTGTTATAGTGAAAGCAAAAAATAACGGAGGCAAACTCATGACGGCAAAAGAAATTGAGCAAAATTACGGCATTTGCGGGTTGGCATGCGCCCTGTGCGGCGATAGGGAAAATTGCGCGGGGTGTCTGGCCAAAGAAGATTCCTGCGATGTGAAGGCCTGCTGTCGGTCCAAAAATCTTACCCATTGTTTTCTTTGCGACGCATACCCCTGCGATAAGGATATGCACAAGGGCAAACGAGGAAGGGCCTTTAACACGGTCGCGAGAAAGGAAGGCTTGCATGCGCTCGCCGCGTATTTGTACGCCAATTACAATCGTGGCGTTGCCTATCATAGGCCCGGCGGTTTGACGGGCGATTATGACAGATGCGAAACCGAGCGGGAAGTCATCGCGCTGCTGAAAAACGGCAGGCCTGATCCGTATGACCGTTGCCCTGTCTATGAGAGCGAGCGTTTTCTTTTGCGGCTGGTATCCGTAGACGACGCGGAGGATTTGCTGGCATGTTACAAAAACCCCACGATCAGCGTGCAGGGGAACGCGGAAAATTGCGAGTATGGCTATGGCGCCCAATCGCTCGGGGCGATGCGGGATTGCATCCGCCGCTGGCTGGAAGAATATGAAAACCGGTGTTTTATCCGCTTTAGTATCCTGGATAAGCAAAAGAATAAGGCGGCCGGCACGGTTGAGATATTCGGCGGCTGGCATGGACGGCCCAGTGTTTTGCGTATAGACACCGCGTCCCCATATGAAAATGAGGAGGCTCTTTGGGAACTGTTGAAAATTTCCGATTCGTTTTTCCGCGATATCAAGTGCGGGGAAATTGTTTCAAAGGGTGTGCCCGAAGCGGTCTGCAGGATCAACGCGCTTACGAAAAACGGCTACACCGCTTATCCCGTGAACACGCAATGGGACCGTGAGCATTATTATATAAAAAGAGGGCCTGAACAAAGAACGAACCCCAGTTGACACTGGCGCCAAACCATGCTATCCTGTCCATGAAAACCGCATATACGCCATCACGGTGCGCACGCTGTGCGAGAATAGGGAATCAGGTGAGACGCCTGAGCGGACCTGCCGCCGTATGGGGGAGTTTCTTTCCAACACGCCACTGAACCCTTGGGAAGGCGGGAGAGACGATGAGCCCAAGCCGGAAGACCTGCCGAAGATGGAGGCGCGAAGTCCACAGGAATTGGACGCTGGCCGCGATGGAAGTCCGCTGTATTTCCGCGTCCCTGCCCTGTGGCAAGGGGCGCTTTTTTATGCGAAAACGATGAGGAGGCAAACCCATGATGAAGAAAACGCAAGCCCTGCTCCTGTGCCTGGCGCTGCTGTGCGTGAGCGCGTGCGCCATGGCGGATGTGCCCGCGCGGGACCGGGCCGGCAACGCGATCGCCGTACCCCAAACCGTTCAAACGATCGTTTCCCTCGCGCCGTCCATCACGCGGGTGATCGTGGACCTTGGCATGGGGGACAGGCTGGTGGCTGTGGACATGTATTCCGTCGGCATTGAGGGGCTGCCGGAAGACCTGCCGGCGCTGGACGCCATGGCGCCGGACGCGGAGCGGCTGATCGCGCTGATGCCGGACATTGTGCTGGCGAGCGGCATGTCGCTGGTGGGGGAAGGCGACGCGCTGAACATGCTGACAGACCTTGGCGTATGCGTGGCGTACATCCCGTCCTCCAATAGCATCGCGGGCATCATGGACGATATTTTGTTTATCGGCCAGGCAGTGGGCAATGAGGAAGGCAGCCTGGCGCTATGCGATGCGATGACCGCGGCCATTGACGCCCTGCGCGCGGAGGCGAGCGAGCCTGTGCCCGTATATTTTGAGATCGGCTCTATGCCCGCGCTGTACAGCTTTGGGAGCGATACGTTTCTGGACGAGATGATTACGCTGTTGGGCGGCCGCAACATCTTTGGGGACAAGCAGGGCTGGCTCAGCGTGGCGGATGAATCCGTGATCGCCCTAAGCCCGGCCATTATTTTCACCAACGAGGACTGGAATCCAAATGCCGTTCAGGATATTATAAGCCGCCCGGGCTGGGAGAGCGTGGACGCCGTTACGAAGGGGAAGGTGTTCTTGATTGACGGGAACGCGTCCTCACAGCCGAACCACCGCATCGTGCTGGCGCTGGAGGAGATGGCGAAAGCGTTTGATAATAATGCTATACGCTGAATCGCCCTGGGCTTGAATTGTTCACATTTTTGTTTCACTAGGATGGGCGCTTTACGATAGGATCACTCCTCAAGCGAGATCAGCAGGATCTCGGAGAGCGGCACGGAATGCGCCTTGCCGCCGACGGTCTCCTCTATCGTAAGCTTTAGGGCGTCAAGCGGCGTATCCCCGGGGACCACAAACATCATATCAAAGGCAGCCTGACGCGGTGACATGCTGAATACGCCCGGCGCGGACAGGAACAAAATGGAGTGGGGGAAGAAGGCCACAGCCGTGTAGGTATGCCCGCTTGCGTCCTCCACGGAAAACATGTCGACATGATCCGCAATGTCAAAGATGTCGATCCGCTCCTCCATGGGCTTGAATGTTATAACGATATAGCGTTCTCCCACGGGCTCCGGTTTGCCCTCGATCCGCGCGGGGCTATCCTCCACGCATTTTACGGCCAGCGTGTGGGAGAGCCAAGGTATTTGCGGCATCCCTTCCGCGGCCAGCGCCGCGCCAACGCAGCAAAGCGCAAGGATGCCTGCCGTAAGCAGCGTTCGTCCCGCTTTCATGCCACACCTTTCTGGAAGGCCGGCGGTTTTCCGCGGCCGTGCCATTGTAAGGCAGTATACCATGGCGGAAGGGCGTCGGCAACGCTGAAACGTGCGGACATATGAAAAGCACAAGGTAAAATATGACAAAATTGCTTGACATCGCGAAAAACACGTATATAATGCTTTTATACTGAAACCTGTGAGGAAGACGAGTATTCAAGGAAGGTTCCATCAAGAGAGCCGCAGGCGCTGGAATTGCGGCGGGGTACGCCTTGAGGAATGGACTTCTGAGGGCGGCGTGAACGGCTTTGGCCCAGTAGCAGCCGACGGTTTCCCACCGTTAGCGGGGAGCGCGCATGCTGGTGCGCGGCAAAGCGGCCGGATACGGCAATTGGGGTGGTACCGCAGGAGCAATCGGCTCTTGTCCCTTACGGTGGGGGCAAGGGCTTTTTGTATGGTTATTTTGAAAGGAGCGATCACGGATGACGTGGCGATGGCGATGGTGAAGCGAACTTCCGTATCATATACGTATGCCCGCAATCCCAATGATCCGCGTAATGACAACGATCTGCATAATGAAAGGAAGGGAATTCCATGGAAAAGATGTTTTTGCTGTTGCTTTGCGGCCTGGTCCTGTGCTCCGCCGCCGCGCTCGCGGAGACGAAAACCGTTGGCATCATTCAGTTCGCCACCCATCCCTCGCTGGACAACTGCACCGCCGGCTTCCTGCTTGGCCTGGCGGAATGCGGCTACGTAGAAGGGGAAAACCTTACGGTAGACTTCCAAAACGCCATGGCTGACATGGGCAACAGCGATCTGCAGGCTAAGACCATGGTGTCCAAGAACATGGATATGCTCGTCGGCGTCGCCACGCCGGCGGCCATGAGCGCCTATGCGGCGACCAAGGAAGCGGGCATTCCCGTGGTGTTTGTGGCCGTGACCGACGCGGTGGCCGCGGGCATTGTGGAGAGCAACGAAGCCCCTGGCACAAACTGCACGGGCGCGTCGGACGTACTGGACCTTGCAAAGCAGGTGGAGATGATCCGCACCTTCCTGCCAGAGGGAAAGGTCATTGGCGTGATCTATACCACAAGCGAGCCCAACTCCCTTACGAACCTGGCGCGGCTGGGCGAGGTAGCCCCCGCGTATGGTTTTGCGGTGGAAGCTATCGGCGTGACGAGCGCTTCCGAAGTGGCGGGCGCGGCGGCGTCCCTGATCGCCAAGGGCGTGGACTGCATCAACAACTTTACGGATAACAACGTGGTGGACAACCTGATGCTCGTGCTGCATGCCGCGGACGAGGCGGGCATCCCCGTGTTCGGCTCGGAGGTGGAGCAGGTGGTGAACGGCT
>WRGP01000219.1 GCA_009787135.1 Bacillota bacterium
CCGTTTCGCGGCGGGAGCCGCGGGCGCGGGCGGGACCAGGCATTTTTTGCCGAATCCAATCAGGTCGTCCCTGCCGGCAAGGCTCAAAGCTTCCCGCACCAGCGCGCGGTTTTGCGGCCGCCGATACTGCAGCAGGGCGCGCTGGAGCGCCTTCTCACGCGGCAAAACCGGCACGTGTACAGGCCTCATCGTGCGGGGATCCAGGCCGGTATAAAACATGCAGGTGGATAACGTGCCCGGCGTAGGGTAGAAATCCTGTACCTGTTCAGGCTGCTGGCGCGTGTCGCGCAGATACTCGGCAAGCTCCACAGCGGCCGGCAAATCGCTGCCCGGGTGGCCGCTCATCAGATATGGCTGGACAAACTGCCTCAGGCCCAGCTGTGCGTTCGTCGCGTCAAATTTCTGTACAAACCGCTCGTATACCTCATGATCCGGCTTGCCCATCAGCGCCAGCACTTTGCCAGACACATGTTCCGGCGCGACCTTCAGCCGTCCGCTGACGTGATGAGCGCATAGCTCCCTCAGAAAAGGGCTGCCCGCATCGGCTAAAATGTAGTCAAACCGAAGTCCGGAGCGGATAAAGACCTTCTTCACGCCCGGCAGCGCCCGTACGCGCCGCAAAATCTCAATGAATTCGCCGTGATCCGGCCGCATGTGCTTACAGGGGCGCGGGTATAAGCATTGCCTGTCTAAGCACGCGCCTTCTTTGCGCTGTTTCGCGCAGGCCGGGGCGCGGAAGTTGGCCGTGGGCCCGCCGATATCATGGATATAGCCCTTAAACCCCGGCAGGCCTACAAGCAGCCTGGCCTCCTCGGCAATCGAGTCCGGGCTCCGCGAGGTGACGACACGGCCTTGATGAAAGTGTAAGCTGCAGAAACCGCACCCTCCAAAGCAGCCCCGCGTCCCCGTGATGGAGAACTTGACCTCCTCCAGCGCGGGAACGCCGCCCGCCGCGTCATAGCTTGGATGCCACGCGCGCGCGTATGGCAAGGCGTACACGCGGTCCATGGCCGCACGGGAAAGCGGCATGGCCGGCGGGTTCTGGCAGAGATAGCGCGTGCCTGCCGCCTGCGCGAGGGGCTTGCCGCGCACAGGGTCTTGCGCTTTGTATTGCGCGAGGAACGCGCGGGCATACGCGCGCTTGTCCCCAGAAACGGCCTCAAAGGAAGGAAGTTCCTCAAACCCTTCGGGCTTCTCCGGCCGCATCCAGCAAGCGCCGGCCACGGAAGTGATTCCCTCCTGAAGCGCGCCCCGCGCGAGCAGGCGGGCGACCTCCACGATGGATTTTTCGCCCATGCCGTACAAAAGAACGTCCGCGCCGCTGTCGTCCAAGATGGAACGCCGGACGCGGTCTTCCCAATAATCATAGTGCGCGAAACGGCGAAGCGACGCCTCCACCCCGCCGATGACGATTGGCACGTCTCTATACGCCTCGCGAATGCGGTTGCAATAGACGATGGTGGCGCGGTCTGGCCTGTGGCCGCGCTGGCCGCCGGGTGAATAGGCATCCTCCCCGCGCGGCTTTTTGGCCGCGGTGTAGTGGTTCACCATGCTGTCCAAGACCCCGGCGCTGACGAGAAAAGCCAGCTTTGGCCGGCCAAAGCGTGTAAAATCCTCCGCGTTTCGCCAATCGGGCTGGGGCAGCACGGCGACGCGGAAACCCTCCCGCTCCAGCACGCGCGTAAGGATCGCGCAGCCGAAGGAAGGATGATCCACATACGCGTCGCCGCTGACGAACACAAAATCCAGCTCATCCCACCCGCGTGACAGCGCTTCTTCGCGGGTAACCGGTAAAAAAGAACTCATGCCCCTATGATAGCATGGACGCTTCAGCTTTTCAACGCGAAAACAACCCCGGGGTGTGGAAATCAACCAACAGAGATTCCATAAGCAATTTTTTGATAAAGATCTATCGGAAACCTATACTCTACTATTATGTCAGTTTTCTTATCCCATTCAATCTGCCTAAGAACCATATCTCCACCCGCACACCACATCCCCAGGCTCATTCCCGAATGGAAGATGATTCTTTTCGGCTGTTGTAATCTGCTCCGCGAAAAGATATAGTAACTAAAAATACAAAATAGCGTGGGAGGTTCACCATGATCCATCATGTCGCCCTATATGTTTCCGATATTGAAAAAATGAAAAATTTTTATGTAAAATATTTTAACGGCACCTCCAATGAAATTTACCACAACCCCCAAAATGAATTTTATTCTTATTTTATCACCTTCGAAGATGGCGCCAAGCTGGAACTGATGCAAAATGGAGCGGTGACCCGAAGCCATAATGAAGTGGAGCAAGCGTATTTAGGATTGGTCCATTTGGCTTTTTCCGTTGGAAGCGCGGAGAAAGTGAACACCCTTACACAGCAGCTCGTAAAGGATGGTTATATCAAAGGCGGCGGGCCGAGGACAACGGGTGACGGTTACTATGAGAGTCTGATTTTTGACCCGGAGTTGAATCGGGTGGAAATTACAATTTAAATGAAGAAGTAAGGATTCCTTCCGGAATCCTTCGATGGCGCGCTATCTTCGAATGCGTGCCCCGTCTTAAAATTCCGCGGAATTTCAGAGGACGGCGTTCCTCCTCCTCGCAACCGCATGAACCGTAGTTCATGCGGTTGTGCATTCATGCAAATTACCCGCCATACACTCAAGCAGCGGGGAGGGATGGGCATGAAGCGCAAACGCGCGCTGCGGCAGGTGGTGCAGGCGGCGGGCATTCCCGAGGATATTGTGCTGGGCATGCCGCGCGTGCTGCTGCGCGGGGACAGCGTGCTGCTGCTGGAAAACCATAGGGGTGTTGTGGAATACGGGCCGGAGCGCCTTCGGGTGAGCACGGCGCTGGGCATGCTGGTCATTGTCGGGAAGGGCCTCACGCTTTCCACCCTGGGCGAGGAAGATTTGATGCTGACGGGCGCCATCCAAAGCGTCACGTTCGGGGAGGGGGGAAGAAAAATTGGGCTGGTATGAGTTTAAGGCCGAGGGCCTTTCGCTGGAAAGGTTTCTCAATCAGTGCAGCCAGCAAGGGATTCGGCTGCGCCGCGTGCGAAAGCAGAACGCGCGGGTGGTGACGGGCAGCGTAGCCGCGGCGGATCTCCTGGCGCTGAAAACGCTGGCGGAATCACGCGGCTGGCGGCTGACGGTGCTAGGAGCGCACGGCATGGTGCGCGTCAGGGATTTGATCCGGCAGCGCGTGGTGCTCGCGGCCGGGGCGCTGGTTTTCCTTGCGCTGTGCTGGGGGATTTTGTCATGCGTTTGGTTTATTGACGTGCGCGGCGCGGGGCCGTACACGGGTGAGATTCAGCGTATCCTGAAGGAGCACGACGTGCGCGTCGGCCGGTTAGGGTTTTTATTGAATTTGGACAACCTGAAAGAGGATATGCAGCGGCAGCTCACGGGCCTTGCCTGGGTGGGCGTGAGCAAAAACGGCGTCAGGCTGACCGTAAGCTGCGTTCAGGCGGAACGGGGCCATGTGACGGAGCGGGCCGCGGGCGATCTGGTGGCCGCGCGGGACGGCGTGATTTACGCGATGACAGTGCGCGCGGGCACGCCGGCGGTCAAGGTGGGAGACGCCGTGCGCAAGGGGCAGGTGCTGGTGCGCGGGCAGGAGCGCGCGTGGAACGGCGCTGTCAATGCCATAAACGCGGACGCCGGCGTGGAAGCGCGCGTGTGGTACACGGCGGACGCCATGGTCTCCAGCGTGCTGGTGGAGAGCAAACCAACGGGCGATACGTATACGCGCCGGACGCTTTGCACGCCTTTTTGCGAGTACGCTCTGGAGGATCCGCCGGAATATGAGACATTTGACGTGGTGGTGGACAGGCTGGCGATCGGAGGCTCCTTCCCGGTATGGCTTACGCTGGAGCGGTATGAGGCGGTCGTACGGCACGAAATCAGCCGCGATGAAAACGAGGTGCGCGAGGAGGCCGCCGTGGCCGCCTATCGGCTTGCGCAGGAAAAAATTCCGTATGGTGTTAGGGTTGTTGACAAATGGGTAGAGTATAGTATGATTAAAGACGGAAGGGTTCGCGCGACGGCTGTTTTGGAGACCATTGAGAATATCACGGCTGTTCCCAGGTAGCCGGGCCGGCTGCCGGATACGCAGATGAAATGGAGGAACATCTTTGGCGCAAAAGCAAATGAAGATGACCGTTACGTCCATGGAGGATTATATTTCCCTCTTTGGCGTCGGCGATGAAAACGTCAATATCCTCATGCAGGAAACAGGGGCGGATATTGCCATGCGGGGAGATGAGCTTACCTTTACCGGCGATGAATCGCAAGTCGGCTTGGCCGTATCGGTGACGGAAAAGCTGCTGGACATGCTCAAGCGGCGCGAGCAGGTAGACCGCTCACGCATCCGGTACGCGGTGGAGCTCGCGCGCGCGGGGAACGTCGAGAGCATTGAGGAGATCATGCGCGACGTAATCGCTGTTACCCACAAAGGCAAGCAGATCAAATCAAAGACCCTGGGACAAAAGCGCTATGTGGAGCTTATGCGCAGGAACCTGCTGACCTTCTCGGTCGGCCCCGCCGGCACGGGGAAAACCTATCTGGCCATGGCCATGGCGGTCATGGCGCTGAAGAATAAAGAGGTGGAGCGCATCATTCTCACAAGGCCGGCGGTGGAGGCGGGCGAAAAGCTTGGTTTTCTGCCAGGCGACCTCGCGCAGAAAGTGGATCCGTACCTGCGGCCTCTGTATGACGCGATGTACGATATCATGGGCACGGAGGCGTACCAGAAGCTGGCGGAGCGCGGCGCGGTGGAGGTCGCCCCGCTGGCCTATATGCGCGGCCGCACGCTGGCCGATTCGTTTGTCATCCTTGACGAGGCGCAGAACACCACCAGCGAGCAGATGAAGATGTTTCTCACGCGTATGGGCTTTGGCTCACGCGTCGTCGTTACGGGCGATGTAACGCAAATTGACCTGCCGGCCGGCAAACGATCCGGTCTGAAAGAGGCTATTGAAGTGCTTTCGGATGTGCCGGGCATCGGCATCGCGCAGCTTACGCACCGCGACGTGGTGCGGCACGAGTTGGTGCAGGCGATTGTAAAGGCGTATGAAAAGAAAGAGCATTCTCGAAGGAGAGGATGAAGCGCAGCATGGCACAAAAGCCCGAGAAACCCGCGCACGGCGCCGGCGCTGAAAAACGCAGGCAGCGATGGCTGAACCTGTTTGTTTTGGTGGCTTGCTATGTGGTGCTGACCCTTGGCATGCTGCTGGCCACCTCGCCGGAGCGGTATAATTTGGCGGTAGGCGATATCGCGCCGCAGACGATCACGGCGACAAAGGATGTCGTGGACGAGGTGACGACGGAAATGCGGCGCGAGCGCGCGGTTGACGCGGTGCTGCCTTCCTATAAGGAAGATGAGACGGCCTTTGAGCGCGTGGTGGAGCGCTTTGACGCGATCATGGCGGAGTTTGAGGCTGTCCGCGCCTTTGGCGAAGGGCTCCGCCTTGGAACTGTTCCCACGGCGTCCGGCGCGGAATACACCTTTACCGGCACCTTTGCGCCCGAGGATCTGAGCCATGCCAAATCGCTGTGCATGATGATGAGCCTGACGGACTGGCAGATCACGATTCTGATGAAGCAAAGCTCCGGTGATCTTGTCAGCGTCCGCAAAAACACGGTAAACAGCATCAAAAAGCAGATGGAATCCACCATCCGCGAGGGCCAGCTGGAGGCGGCGATCGCCAGCATCCAGCGGGATCTGCAGGAGAACATCTCCTCCGACCTTTGCTTTAACGTGGCCATCCCCGCGGTGCGCGTTTGCCTGGTGCCCAATATGATCATCGATCAGGAGGCCACGGAGCTAAACCGCGCGGCGGCGCGCCATGAGGTAGATCCGTCCATCTACAAAAGCGGCCAAAATATCGTCGTGGCGGGAGAGCGCGTGACCTCCGCGCAGCTCGCCGTGCTGGAGAGTCTGGGGCTTTTGGAGGGGAACCGGCTTGACGTCATGATGATGGCGGGCGTGATCATGCTGGGCCTTTTGGCCATACTCGCGCTGACGTTCCATGCCGTCCAATTTGAGGCGGCGGCAATGGCTCGCCTGAAAAACGTGCTCATGCTGGCGGTCATTTTCGCCGTGACCATGCTGCTCAGTGTGCTGGCCGCCGGCATTCATCCGCACCTGGCCCCTGTTTCCATGGTCGCTTTGCTGGTGGGGTGCCTGATTTCGCCTAGCCTGGCGCTGACGGCCAACATGCTGGCGCTCATTCTGGTGGGCGTGCTCATCAATTCTTCCAGCACCACGTTCACGCAGCAGATGCTAAGCATGATCGTGGCGGGAAGCCTCAGCGCTCCGCTGGGCGTTTACATGCTTCGCGGCAAGCAGCAGCGCGCGATGATTTTGCTGGCAGGGCTTTCCATGGCGCTGTTTAACCTGTTCGCCATGATTGCCATTGGCCTTTTGACAAACAACGCGCTGCAAACGATCCTCAGCAACGCGGTCTGGTCCGCGGGGGGCTATGTGCTGGCGGCGGTGCTTTGCATGGGGATGCAACCCCTTTTGGAGTGGCTGTTTAACCTGGTCACGCCCTATAAGCTGCTGGAACTCGCCAACCCCAACCAGCCTTTGCTGCGCCGCCTGCTGGTGGAAACGCCGGGCACCTACCATCACTCGATTCTGGTGGCGAATCTGGCGGAGGCGGCGGCGGAGGCGATTGGCGCCGATCCGCTGCTCACGCGCATCGGCGCGTATTATCACGATATCGGAAAGCTCAA
Source organism: Bacillota bacterium (assembly GCA_009787135.1). Classification (GTDB taxonomy): domain Bacteria; phylum Bacillota; class Clostridia; order Christensenellales; family Aristaeellaceae; genus Avichristensenella. The sequence continues at coordinate 6,738 of WRGP01000219.1, forward strand.
GCGGCCGCAGTATTTCAAGGAAAACCAGATGGCCGGCAACCCGCACGACAGAACGGATCCCCGCGTGTCCGCGGCGATCATTGCCGAGCACGTGACGGACGGCATCCTGATCGCGCGGCAAAACCGCCTGCCCGAGGTGGTGATTGATTTTATCGCCGAGCATCACGGCGATACGCTGATCGCTTATTTCCTGCACAAGATGCGCAGCATGGAGGGCGGGGAAAAGGCGCAAACGGAGGACTTCCGCTACGCCGGGCCAAAGCCCAGGACGGCGGAAACAGCTATTTTGATGCTGGCGGACACGGTAGAGGCGGCGGTCCGCGCGGGCGGGGATCAAGCGCCGGAGGATATTGAGGAGCATATCCGCCAGCTTGTGAAGGAAAAAATCGACTCAGGCCAGCTGAACGACTCGCCGCTTCGGTTCGCGGATGTGCAAAAGATCATCCACGCCTTCACGCTGGTGCTGACCGGCATTTACCACAAGCGGATCGAGTATCCCAAGCTGGGCCAGGCGGCCGCGCTTCCGCCGGTACGGCAGGAGAAGATGAAGATCGCCGAACCCGTCACACCTGCGCGTATGGAGCCGGAAGGAGAATCGGATGCGTCTGGAGACCACGATTGAGGCGGGCGGAAGAGGCGCGCCGGGCTATATGCACGAACTGCTGTCAGAGCTTGGGGACGCGGCCCTGGCTGCCGAGGGGCTTGCGGGGCAATATGGGGTGTTCCTTTTGCTGACGGACGACAAGGGTATTCGCGCGATCAACCGGCGGGCGCGCGGGCTGGACAGGGCGACGGACGTGCTGTCATTCCCCAGCGTTCGGTACAAGGCGGGCACGGCGCGGGACAACAGCGCGCAGCTCCGGCGGGAATATGACCCTCAGACGCGCTGTGTTCATTTGGGCGACGTGGTCCTGTCCGTTGACCGTGCGCTGGAGCAGGCGGCGGCGTTTGGCCACTCGCTGGCACGGGAAATGGGGTTTTTGTTTGTGCATGGGTTGCTCCACCTGCTGGGATATGACCATGAGGAGGCGGCCCAAGGTAATATCATGCGAGGGATGGAGGAGGATATTATGAACAGAGTGGGGCTTGACCGTACGCTTACGGATGATGATTTTACGCTGGTCAGCACCGCGCGAAAGGCGATGGAGCTGGCATACGCGCCCTATTCACACTACAGGGTGGGCGCTTGCGTGCGCGCGGCGGATGGCCGGTTGTTCAAGGGCTGCAATGTGGAAAACGCAAGCTTTGGACTGTCGATCTGCGCGGAGCGGAACGCCATGACCACCGCGGTGGCCGAGGGGGCCACCGCCTTTACTGCCATTGCTATCGCGGCGGAGGGCGCCATGCCGTCCCCCTGCGGCGCGTGCAGGCAATTCATGCGGGAATTTGCCAGGGACATGAGGGTGATTTTGGTGAATGGAGAAAGTATACAGGAAACGACGCTTTCCAGACTTCTGCCGGATAGCTTTGGGCCGGAGGCTTTGGGGAAAGAAAGCTAAAGGGTGGCATGGTGATGAAAAGATTGACAAAGCACTGGGGAATGGCGGCGCTGTGCGCCTGCCTGACGGTGATTTTTTGGGGCTTTGTGCTTGCATGCGCCGCTGCCGAAGAGGCGGAGGAGCGGTTGGACGCCAGCGGACAGTGGAGGTATCTGCTGACGGATGACGGCGCGGTGGTTACGGAGTATGTATCTGAAAGACCAGTCAGAAAACTGGTGATTCCCAAACAACTGGATGGGCATGTCGTGACAGGTATTGCATTTAATTTGTATTGGGACATAACCAGCGTGACCATCCCGGATAGTGTGACGAGCATCGGTGACAACGCGTTCGTATATTGCAAGCTAGCCCGCGTAGCCATCCCACCCAAGGTGACGCACATTGGCGTGAATCCATTTTGGGGCTGTCCTTTGGTGTCCATTAGCGTCTCTTCTGGCAATGCGGTATATTCTGCCATTGATGGCGTTCTTTTCGATACGCGGCAGAAAAAGCTTGTATCCTATCCAAGCGCAAAGAAAGGCGCGTATACGATTCCTGACGGCGTTTTGCTTATCGGCGATCGCGCGTTTTCTGCGTGTAAAGGCTTAACCAGCGTGACCATCCCGGATAGTGTGACCGGCATTGGTGATGGTGCGTTCTCTTCGTGCGAAGGCTTAACCAGCGTAAGCATCCCGGGCAGCGTGGCAAGTATCGGCGATAAAGCATTTTACTCGTGCGAAAACATAACCAGCGTAACCCTATCAGACGGGTTGATGAGCATCGGAAGCCAAGCGTTTGCAAATTGCACGGAATTGGCCAATGTGAACATCCCTGACAGCGTGACAAGCGTCGTTGGAAATCCATTTGACAGTTGCCCCTTGGTGTCTATTGATATTTTCCCCAGCAATTCGATATATGAGGTCATTGACGGCGTTCTCTTTGATATGCGACAGAAATCGTTGGTGTCCTGTCCTGACACAAAAAAAGGCGAGTATGTGATCCCTGATTGGGTTTTGTTCATCGGCGACCGTGCGTTCTTCTCGTGCAAAAATTTGACCAGCGTGACCATTCCAGACAGCGTGACGGGCATAGGCGGCTTTGCGTTTAGCGGTTGTATGCGCTTGGCCGGCATATTGATCCCGGACAGCGTGACGAGCATGGGCAGCTATGTGTTCAACAACTGTACAAGCTTGACCAGCGTGACTATTCCGGGCAGCGTGACGAGCATGGGTGACCATGTGTTCAACAACTGTACAAGCTTGACCAGCGTGATCCTCTCGGATGGCGTAACGAGCATAGGCGATGACACATTCGCCTCGTGCGAAAGCTTGACCAGCGTAACGATTCCAGATAGTGTGACAGGCATAGATGAAGGCGCGTTTTCATTTTGCAAAAGCTTGCCCAGTGTGACTATCCCGGCTAGCGTAACGAGCATAGGCGACGACGCGTTCTATGGGTGTAAGGAATTAACCGGCATAGTTATTCCAAGCAGCGTGATGCGTATCGGGCAGAATCCGTTTATAGATTGCCCGCTGACATCCATAGAGGTTTCTCCCGGCAATGCGGTATATGCCGCTATGGATGGCGTTCTTTTCGACATGCGGCAGAAAATGCTGGTATCCTATCCCAGCGAGAAAAAAGGCGATTATGCGATTCCTGATGGAATGTTGAAACTCGGTAACTTTGCATTCTACAAGTGCAAAGGCTTGACCGGCGTGACCCTCCCGGATAGTGTAACGAGCATCGGACAGACCGCGTTTGGGGGTTGCACCAGCTTAACCAGCGTATCCATCCCCAATAGTGTAACGAGTATCGGGCAGGCCTCGTTCATCCAATGTGAAGGGTTGACTGACCTAATCATTCCAGATAGCGTTACGAGCATTGGAATATATGCTTTTGACGACTGCCCCAATCTACTTCTGTGCGTGGTGAAAAACAGCGTCGCCGCGCGATACGCAAAGGAAAGGAATATTCCTTGCTTGTTATTAGGTAGCTTCTAACGGCTGGAGATTGATAATCCACGAAACAGACAAGGAGTGCATCAAAATAAGCGCCATTTCGACACCCGCAACCCCCCCGCCTTTCTGCTCAGGCTTCGTCGCTATCATCGGCCGGCCCAATGTGGGCAAGTCCACGCTCATGAACGCCCTCATCGGCGAAAAGGTAGCGATCGTCTCCAATAAACCCCAAACCACGCGCAGCCGCATCATGGGCATCGCGGGGGGGGAAGGCTGGCAGATCGTCTTCTTGGACACCCCCGGCCTGCACAACCCGCGCACGAAGCTGGGCAAGTACATGGTCAAGTCCGCAAACGACGCGCTGGACGGCATTGACGCGCTGGTCGTGATGGTGGACGCGGGATCCGTAGGCCATCAGGATCGCGCGATTGTCACCCAGATGGCGGAGCGCAAGGTGCCCAAAGCGCTTGTGATCAACAAGATCGACAGCATCCAAAGGGACGCGCTCGCTCCTCTGCTGCAAACCTTCTCGGACGCGCCGTACGATTCGATCATCCCCGTCAGCGCCCGGCGCGGGGACAACATGGACACGCTGCAAAAGCTGCTGATCGGCTTCCTGCCCGAGGGCCCGCGTTATTTTCCGGAGGACATGGTGACAGACCAGCCCGAGCGGTTGATCTGCGCGGAGATCATCCGCGAGAAGGCGCTGCGGAACCTCATGGAGGAGGTGCCCCACGGTATCGGCGTGGAGATGCAGGCGATCGAAAAACTATCAGATACTCTGACGGAGATTCACGCGACGATCTACTGCGAGAAACCATCGCACAAGGGCATCATCATCGGCAAGCAGGGCGCGATGCTCGGCAAAATCGGAACCGAGGCGCGGCTGGACATTGAGCGCCTGCTGGGTACGCACGTTTCCCTTAAGCTCTGGGTTAAGGTGCGCGAGGACTGGCGCAACCGCAAGGACGATTTGCGCACGCTGGGGTATGAGTAGCGTTAAGACGGACGGCATCGTGCTGCGGTACGCCAACTATGGCGAGAGTGACCGCATGCTGACCCTGCTCACGCCCGCGATGGGCCTGGTGTCGGTCAGCGCGCGGGGATGCCGCAAGGCTACGAGCCGGAGACTGACAGCTACGGAGCTGTTTGCCGCCGGGGAATATTTGCTTTGCCAAAAGGGCGAGCGCTATACGCTGACCTCCTTTCAGCTCGGCGAGAGCTATTACCCCATTCGAGAGGATGTGGACAAGCTCAGCCACGGGGTGTATTGGCTCAACCTCTGCGAGGCCGCCAGCCAGCCGGGCGAGGAATGCGGCCGGCTGTTTAAGATGTTGCTGCTTTCCCTTGCCGTGCTCGCGTATGGTAACCTTTCGTGCCGGCCGCTTACGGCGGTTTTTCTCGCGCAGTTTGCGATGCTGCAGGGCTTTGCGCCGATGCTGGGAAGCTGCATCCACTGCGGCCGCGAGCCGGCCGCGCCGATGCGCTTTGACGTGGAGGGCGGGGGCGTTTGTTGCGCCGCATGCGCGGGCCATGGCCTGCCGATGACGGAAGCGGACCTTGCCTGGCTTCGCGAGGCGCAGGCGCATGGCGCGTTCGTGCTGGCGGGCAGGCGAGAATTTCCAGAGGCGGACCCGCAAGCGGCGGAAGCGCCATTTGCCATACTTCGCGCCCATGTGGAGTATCGGATCGAAAAACATATGGCTTCCAGTAAGTTTTTGTAAAAGTATATATCGCAATTTTGTAAATTATTTTACACGAACGCTTGTTCTTTTTCTTTTCCTGTGCTATACTGTATGGGTCACAGACCTTATCGGGAGGGCATATGGACAAATTTGTGTTGCGCGCGCCATTTGTCGCGCAGGGGGATCAGCCGCGGGCGATTGACGGGCTGGCGCGGGGCATTGAGCGGGGTATGACGGATCAGGTATTGCTGGGCGTGACCGGCTCCGGCAAGACGTATACCATGGCAAGCGTGATTGAGCGCGTCCAGCGGCCCACGCTGGTGATCGCGCACAATAAGACGCTGGCCGCGCAGCTATGCGGCGAGTTTCGCGAGTTTTTTCCCGATAGCGCGGTAGAGTATTTTGTCAGCTATTATGACTACTATCAGCCGGAGGCGTATATCGCCTCATCGGATACCTATATTGAAAAAGACGCCTCCATCAACGACGAAATTGACCGCCTGCGCCACAGCGCCACGGCGGCGCTTCGCGAGCGGCGGGACGTGATCGTCGTGGCATCCGTGTCGTGCATCTACTCCATGGGCGACCCGAGCGAGTACGAGGGCATGATGGTATCGCTCCGCCCCGGCATGCGGATGGACCGCGATACGCTCCTGCGGAAGCTCGTGGATATCCAATACGCCCGCAACGACTTTGAGTTTGAGCGCGGCAGCTTCCGCGTGCGGGGGGATACGGTGGAGATCATCCCCGCCTCGCAGCATGACCGCGCGGTGCGCGTGGAGTTCTTTGGCGACGAGATTGACCGCATATCAAACGTGGACGCGACCACGGGCAATCCTGTGGCTGCAATCAAGCACGTGGCCGTCTTTCCAGCGTCCCACTACGCCACCTCGCGCGAGCATGTGGATGCGGCCATCGAGCAAATTGAGCGGGACCTCACCCTGCGCGTGGACGAGCTCAAAGCGGAGGACCATTTGCTGGAGGCGCAGCGCCTGCAGCAGCGCACGCAGTATGACATTGAGATGCTGCGCGAGATCGGCTTCTGCTCCGGCATTGAGAACTACAGCCGGTATTTCGACGGCCGTGTGCCAGGCGAGGCGCCTTATACGCTGCTGGATTACTTCCCAAAGGATTTCATCTGCTTCATCGACGAAGCGCACGTGACGGTGCCCCAGGTGCGCGCCATGTTCAACGGAGACCGCGCGCGCAAGGAAGCGCTGGTGGAGTATGGCTTCCGCCTGCCCTCGGCGTTTGACAACCGGCCCCTGCGCTTTGAAGAATTTGAAAAGCGCGTCCCCCAAACGGTCTATGTCAGCGCCACGCCGGGGCCGTATGAGATGGAGCGCACACAAAACACCGTGGAGCAGATCATCCGCCCCACGGGCCTGATTGACCCGGAGATCGTCCTCAGGCCAGCCACCGGCCAGGTGGATGACCTGGTCGGCGAGATCAACCGGGTGGTGGCGGGCGGTCACCGCGTGCTGGTCACCACGCTGACCAAGAAAATGGCCGAGAGCCTGACGGATTACCTCAAAGAAATGGAGATTCGCGTGCGATACCTGCACTCGGACATCAAAACGCTGGAGCGGAGTGAGCTCCTGCGCGGCCTCCGCCTGGGCCACTACGACGTGCTGGTGGGCATCAACCTCCTGCGCGAGGGCCTTGATCTGCCCGAGGTAGCCTTGGTGGCCATTCTGGACGCGGACAAGGAGGGTTTCCTGCGCTCCGAAACCTCCCTCATTCAAACCGTGGGCCGCGCCGCGCGCAACGCGGAAGGCCGCGTCATCATGTACGCCGACCAGATGACCGAGAGCATGGAACGCGCCATCCTGGAGACGAACCGCCGCCGTGCGCTGCAAAAGGCATATAATGACGCGAACGGCATCACGCCGGAATCCATCCACAAGACGGTGCAGGCGCTGCTGCAGATTACGGAACAAGCGGAAAAGCAAGCCGGTGCGGCCATGAGCGAGGAGGAACTGCAAGCGATGGTCCGCTCTTTGGAGGAGGGCATGCTCGCCGCCGCGCAGAACCTCGATTTCGAGCGCGCGGCCAGCCTGCGCGACCAGCTTTTCTCCCTGCGCGGGGAGAAGAGAATCGCCGAGGAGACGCCGCAGCCCAAGGGACGGAAGCGCCCGAAAAAGAGAAGGGTATAGGGAGCAGCGCCCCCTTGCCCCTCTCCCCTCCCTCGCAATGAAAATGATGAAAGAACCGGAGGAACCCCCCTTGAAGGACAAGCTGATTATCAAAGGCGCCCGGGAGCACAACCTCAAAAATTTAAACCTGGAGATCCCGCGGGATAAGCTCGTGGTCTTTACGGGCCTGTCGGGCAGCGGCAAATCGTCCCTGGCGTTTGACACCATCTATGCGGAGGGGCAGCGGCGGTATGTGGAATCGCTCTCGGCATACGCGCGCCAGTTCTTGGGGCAAATGGAAAAGCCGGACGTAGACGCCATCGAAGGCCTGTCCCCGGCGATTTCCATTGACCAGAAGACGACCAGCCGGAACCCCCGCTCCACCGTGGGCACAGTGACGGAGATTCACGACTACCTGCGCCTCCTGTACGCGCGCGTCGGCATACCGCACTGCCCCAAGTGCGGCAAGGAAATCCGCCAGCAGACGATCGACCAGATGGTGGACCGTATCCTCGCCCTGCCGGAGCGGACGCGCCTGACCATCATGGCGCCGGTGGTGCGCAGCCGCAAGGGCGAGTATTCAAAGATGGTTGAGGAACTGCAAAAGCAGGGCTTCGTGCGTGTGCGCATCGATGGGGAGATGTATGAGACGAGTGACCCGCCGAAGCTGAACAAGCAGAAGAAGCATACGATCGAGGTCGTGGTGGACCGCCTGTTCGCCAGGGCGGACGCGGCCTCGCGCCTGGCGGATTCGCTGGAGACAGCCGTGAACCAA
>WRGP01000220.1 GCA_009787135.1 Bacillota bacterium
CCCTGCCGTTTCTGAAAAACATCGCGGATGCCACGGGGTGGTATACGCAAGAATTCCTGGCGGATATGATCGCCGTCTCCGAATCAACCCCCGGGCCGCTGGGCATCAACACCGCCACGTATGTCGGGTTCGTCACCGCGGGAATTCCCGGCGCCATCGCCGCGACGCTTGGAATCATTGTGCCCGCGCTTGTCATCGTGTCGGTCGCGGCAAAGTTTCTGGAAGCGTTTAAGGACAATCGGTTCGTGAAAGCCATTTTTTACGGGCTTCGTCCCGCCTCGCTCGGCCTGATTTGCTGGGCAGGGTTCGATTTGCTGAAAACCTCGCTGCTGAACATCCCGCTGTACAAGGCGAGCGGCAGCTTTCAGGATCTTGTGCGTTGGAAAGGGGCAGCGCTTGGGCTTATGCTGTATGCGGTGCTCCGAAAGGCAAAAAAGCCGCGTCCCGTGGTTGTGATCGCGGCGTCGGCGGTGGTCGGCGCGGTGTTTCACCTCGCGGGAATCTAGTGCCGATGAGGGATCATGCCATGCGGAAGATTCACTTGTTTTTTGCGAAGAAAAAGTGCCTTGGCGCCTATCAGGCGGCCGCTTTCCTCGCCATTTTTTCGGCGCTGGTCGCCTATGCCATGCTGGCGCTTGGCGCGAGGAACCTGCCTGAGCTGCACGATCTGATGCGAAAATCTCATTTTCTCATGCCGCTGTTCAACTACCTGCCCGTGCTGCTGTCCGCGCTGCTTTTGTTTTGTATCACCGGGAGCGCCGCTGTTTCCGCCTCGCTCGTAGGCTTTACCGGCCTTTTCATGGCCCTCGTGAACCGCGCCAAGATCCAACTGCGCGGCGACCCGCTCATCCACCATGATCTCGGCCTTGCCCAGGAGGCGCTTGGCATTGCCAAGGGCTTCGGTATTTGGCGTTTGCTTACGGCCGCGTGCTTTTTCGCGCTGTTCGCCGCGCTGGCGGTTGTCTTGTGTGTCAAGGTAAAAACTCGCAAGCTCTCCTTGCGCCCGCGTATGGCCGGTGCGTTGGGCTGTGCCCTTGCCATGGCGTGCGGCGGCGTGACGCTCTATCGCAGCCAAGCCGTTTTCGACGCTCTTCCCGTGGCCGGGAGCTTTTATAACCTCACGAACGTGCATGCCTCCAAGGGCAACCTGTATTGCTTTTTGTACGGCCTGCTCACGGAGCGGGCGCAAAAACCACCGGAAGGCTACGGCAAGCGGGCCGTGGAGCAGGCTATAGCGCTCCTCCCGGCGCAAACGCCAAACCTTCCCGAAAAGCTCCCGCATATCATCATGGTCATGGGCGAGGCGCTGTCCGCGCTCTCGGACAGCAAGGCGCTTTCCCTCCGCCATGACCCGCTCGAAACCTTTCACCGCCTGGGTGCGGCCGGCATCGAAGGTACCCTGATCGTCCCTGGGCGCGGCGGCGGCACCGCGGATACGGAATTTGACGTGCTGACCGCGCGCGTCACGCGATATTTGCGAAACGCGCCGTATGCCTACCGGATGATCGCCGGCCCCACCGAAGCGCTGCCCACGGTGCTCAGCGGCGCGGGCTATCAGAGCTTCGCGCTCCATCCAGGCTTCCGCTGGTTTTATAACCGGCAAAATGTGTACCGATTTCTGGGGTTTAACGAAATGGTCTTTGAGGACGCGTTCCCCCGCGACGCGTATCACGGCTCCTTCATCAGCGAAGCGGCTACGTATGACGCTTTTTTGCGCATGCTGGAATCAAGGCTTCAGGCACACCCCGGCACGCCGCTTTTCGGCTTTTGCCTGACCATTCAGAACCACGCCGCGTATCTTAACCGCTTTTTGCCGGAAGGCACGTACAATTTCACCGCGGATATTCCGTTTGCCGATACGCAAAAAAACATCCTGTCCAATTATTTCGAGGGCATTACGGAGGCGGACGCGCAGCTTAACCGCCTTGCGGAGTATTTAGAATCCCTTGACGATCCCGCGGTGCTCGTCTGCTTTGGCGACCATCTGCCCGCAATAGACGAATCCGTCTATGACGCGCTAATCCCGGGCGTGGAAGCGCCGGACGGATCGCTTCTAAAAGAGACGCGGCTCTATCAGACGCCGTTCCTGATCTGGCCAAACAGCGCCGCGAGGGGGACGATTGACATCCCGTCAGGCACGGCCGTGATGCCGGAAAACATGACCATTTCCTCCAATTATCTGGGCGCCTATCTGCTGGAGCTCTTGGGCATGAGCGGGCTCTCCCCATTTTTTGACTACGCCAACGCGGTTCGGGCAGACTTCCCCATCCTGCTCGAATCCATCAGCTATCCGCGCGACGGCCTGCCCGCTGACGAAGCCGCGCTGTCCAGGCTCGCGCTCTATCGGCAGTGGGTGTATTATCGCATGATGGAGAAATAGCTTCGGGCATGCGGCCATAGGGCGAAAATAGATGGACAAGCATAACGGTATGATGCGGCGCATAGCCATGGTGAAGCAATACCATTTCGCGTTCGATGCCGCTCGGCCGCGAAATGGCATAAGGCGGTTAGCGCTCTGACACAGTTAGATTTTAGGGGATAGGCGAAAAAACGGCGAGCCGAAAGCGAAAGGAGCATGGGGCATGGAACAAAACAGGTTTAAATCCCCCGTGGTATGGGCGGCGTTGGTGGCGCAGGTGCTTGCGGTGATGGTGATGGTGGGCATGATCGGCAACGATATGAGCGACGCGATCAAGTCGCTCGTGATGGCCGCACTGCAAATTCTGGTTTTGGTTGGGGTGCTGAACAATCCGACGAATCAGGCGAATTTTTAGCCGTTGGGGCGGATCGACGCCGACGGGCCGCGCGCAATTGGCATGTACGGCCGCGTGTACCTACGAGCGACGACGCGGCCAGGCGAGAAAAGATCCGCCGCATGATGGCCTGTCGGGAATTGGCATGAAGCACGGTGCGCGGCTTGCAAAAAGGTCCCGGGCCTTCGCGGTTCGGGACCTTTTTTGAGCATTGCAGGCCGGTTTGGGGGGGGGCGGTGACTACAATACGGGCCTGATCAGGATGAACGGCGTCAATTCGTCCCCCTGCCCGGAGGGGTTGTCCCGCATGGCGTCCTGCAATTCCTCATCCGTAAGCGGCACACCGCGGGATTTGCCCAACTGGTCGCGCTGAATGTCATTGGCATCCATGAGCACGGTCGGAATGCCAGTTTCCTTTTCCAATTCGTCACACAGCCCGCCCGGATTCTCTGGGTTGATCAGCGCGAGCTGCTTGTACACGTCAAAGGAAGAACGGAAATAAAACCCGTCAATGCCGCCAACGCCCTTGCCACAGACCTTATAAAACACGCCGTGCTTGCCAAACGGCTTTGTCACCGCGGAGAGGAACGCCGCCAGCAGCACCCTGGGCAAGCCGCACATGTCAATGACAAGCTGCATCTTGTAGGGCTCGTGCATGCCCACGCCCGTCATGTTAATGCCCGCGAACCGCCACAGCAGGTTGGCCCAAAAGCCGGGTTTTACTTCCTCGCGCGATTTCACGCTTTCCACGCACATGGCCATGACCTTCGCGCCAAAGGACAGCACGTCGCCCGCTTGGTACAGGGGCGCAACATAGCGCCTCACCAGCTCGGCCTGCGACTCGCCCCGCCCGACAAAATGCGTCTGAATGGCATAGCGTTCATACGCGCGGCCATTGGCGCCATGGATCACGCCGCGGTCAAAATATACGATGCCATGCGCCTCACGGCGTTGGTGCGCAAGGTTGCGCGATTCGATAATACCCATGGGATAACCCTCCTTATATAGCGCACGGTGAAGCCGTTTTCCCCTGTGTATCGTGAGTCGAAACGCGGGCGGCTATTCAGAATCTTTCATTCCGCCGGCGTTCCCTAAAGCTTTATCTCCAGCCGCGCGCAGCGGCCGATACACGTCACGTCCGCAAGCGGCACAGGCAAAGCGTCCAGCTCGCGGTCATAGGAGAGCAGCATCAGCCGGCCCTCCGAAAGCTTAACCTGGCGCACCAGATAATGATTTTGCCAGTGCAGCAGCATCAGCGCGCCATCGATGGGACTTTGCGCCGGCACCACCAGAAGCAGGTCGCCCCGCATCACGCGAAAGCCGCGCATGCTGTCGTCCGGCGCCATAAAATAGAGCGCCTTGTCCGCCGGGCCGCCCTCGATCCTGCCGCCGGCGGAGGCGATGGTCCGATGGTCGACGACGCTCCACGCCGCGTCGTACACCGGCACCTCGCGAAGCACGCCGCGCAGCGCGTCCAGCCAGACACCGCCCTTTTCACCGCCCTCCGCGGGCAGCGCCGCCACAGGCCGCGGCTTCACAGCCACCTCCTGCTCTCGCTCCTTTTTGAGCAGGTCCGGCGCAACGGTATGCAGATCCACGGACGCGGCAATCTCATCCAGCGCAAAATCCGCCTCGGTCTGGTACTCAAGCCCGATGCGCTTCAAGACGCGCCTAGCCTGATCATCCTGAATGATCCGCTTCCCTTTTTCCACTTCGTCCAGATATTTTTCGGACAGGGAGCAGAGCTTGGCCACCTGTTTGAGCGTCATCTGACGCCGCGTCCGCTCCAGGTGTATTAAATCCCCCAGCCGGCTCATGGCGCGCCTCCTAAAGGTGTAGGTTTGGACATGCCATCATTCTAGAGCAGGCGAAAGGTTTCTGTCAATAGTTTCCAATTCCGGACGCGTACCCGTTACTTTATTTTTCATTTTTTCAATTTTCCTTTTTTCTTTATAGTTTTCTAAATACTTGACAATTCCAGCCCATTGCCTGATAATATCATAAGTAAAAAAGGGAGGTGAAGCGCTTGGCGCACCGGGTCGCGGCGGTCGAACATGGCGGCGTTGCCGAAGCGTGCGGCATTGAGCCGGGCGACCTCCTTTGGGCGATCAACGGGGAATCGGTGCTGGATCAGATCGATTATCAGTTTCTCACCGCCGGCGAGCGCCTTGTGCTCACCCTTGAGGATTCATGCGGCACTGGCGAGATCATCATTACCAAAGACGCGGACGAGCCTCTGGGCCTCACGCTGGAGGATTCGTTCATGTCGCGCCCCCGCGCGTGCGCAAACCGCTGTGTTTTTTGCTTTATCGACCAGATGCCGCCCGGCCTGCGCGAGACGCTCTACGTCAAGGACGACGACTGGCGGTTGTCGCTGATGATGGGCAATTACATCACGCTCACCAATCTTTCCGAAAAGGAGTTTGACCGTATCATCGCGCGGCGCGCGAGCCCGCTTTACCTGTCCATCCACGCGATGGACGGCGCGGTACGCGGCCGAATGATGGGCAATACGCAAGCGGCCGGCATCCGGGCCCAGCTGCAGCGCCTCAAGGATGCCGGCCTTTTTTTTCATTGCCAGATCGTGCTCTGCCCCGGCCTCAACGACGGGCCCGTGCTTGATGATACCCTTGAGGCGCTCGCCGCCCTCATGCCCGCGGCCCGCTCGGCAGCGCTGGTGCCCGTGGGCCTGACGCGCTATCGCGAAGGGCTTGCCGCGCTCACGCCGTTTGATCGCGAATCCGCCGGCAGCCTGCTGGAAACGGCGCACGCGTGGCAGCGGAAATTCCTCGCAGCCCATGGCACGCGTTTCATATTCCCCGCGGATGAGTTCTACTGCCTCAGCGGCGCGCCCCTGCCGCCGGACGAGGCGTATGAAACGTACCCGCAGCTGGAAAACGGCGTGGGGCTGCTGCGCTCTTTTGAAAATGAGTTTTCCTTCGCCTACCGGTATCGGGACGAGGCCGAATCAAAACCCCGCCGCGTGCTGGTGGCTACAGGCGTCTCCGCCGCACCGTTCCTGCGCGCTTTGTTGGATGACCATCCGCTGGATGGAATCGCCGTCGAAATACGCGCGGTGGAAAACCGTTTCTTTGGCCCGTCGGTCACGGTTGCCGGCCTCTTGACCGGTCAGGACCTTCTTCATGCCCTTAAAGGCGCTGCCGCGGATGAAATCCTGATCTCTCAGGCCATGCTGCGGCGGGAGGACAGCCTTTTTTTGGACGATATGCCGCTTCAGGCTTTGTCGGAAGCGCTCGCCCTGCCGGTGCACGCCATAGCGTGCGACGGCGCGGAATTTTTAGACGCTCTGTGCGGCGTGAGGTATGAACATCGCGCCAACGCGCCAAAGGAGGGTTGACATGGCAAAACCATTGGTCGCCGTGGTGGGCAGGCCAAACGTCGGCAAATCCACTTTTTTCAATAAGATGGCGGGCCAGCGCATCGCGATCGTTGAGGATACGCCGGGCGTCACGCGCGACCGCGTGTACGCGGACGTGGAATGGCTCGGAAAGCAGTTCACACTCATCGACACCGGAGGGATCGATCCCAAATCCGGCGATCCGCTGCTCGTGCAGATGCGCAGGCAGGCGGGCATTGCCATGGACATGGCGGACGTGATCCTCTTTTTTGTCGATGGCCGCGACGGTCTCACCGCCGACGACCTGGACGTGGCCGACCTGCTGCGCAGGACGAGCAAGCCAACCCTGCTCGTCGTCAACAAGGTGGACAGCCAGAAGCAGCGGGAGGCTTTGTATGACTTCTACCAGCTCAACGTGGGCGATCCCCTCGCCATCTCCAGCACCAACATGCTGGGCCTTGGCGATCTGCTTGATGAAATTCTGCGCCATCTCCCCCATGCGCCCGAACTGCCGGAGGCGAAAGAGGCCATGATCCATATCGCTGTCGTCGGCAAGCCGAACGTAGGCAAATCCACGCTCGTCAACCGCATCCTTGGGGAGGAGCGCGTCATGGTCAGCGATATCCCCGGCACGACGCGCGACGCCATTGACGCGCCGTTTGTACGCGACGGTCAGCGGTATAACATCATCGACACTGCGGGCATCCGCCGCAAGCGCGCCATCGAGGACGCGTCGCTGGAGCGGTACAGCGTGGTGCGCTCCTTTGACGCCATACGCCGCTGTGACGTCGCGCTGATCCTCATCGACGCGCGGCAGGGCGTCACGGAACAGGATACAAAAATCGCGGGCTTTGTCCATGAGGAGGGCAAGGCCGCGGTGGTGCTCGTGAACAAATGGGACGCGGTAGAGAAGGAAACCGGCACACTCGAGGCGCGGCGCCGGCAGGTGCTCAGCGACCTCAAGTTTATGGACTATGCCAACGTGCTCTTCATCTCCGCGCTTGCGGGTACGCGCGTGCATAAGGTTCTCGAGGCAGTGCGCGAGGCGTATGAGCAGGCCAGCCGCCGCATAACCACGGGCGTGCTCAACGACGTGCTCTCAGACGCCCAGCTTGCCCTGCAACCGCCTTCCGCGGGCGGCCGCAGGCTGAAAGTTTACTACGGGACCCAGCAAAGCGTCCGTCCGCCCGCCTTTGTCCTGTTCCTCAACGACGAGACGCTCATGCACTTTGCCTATGAACGCTATCTGGAGAATCAGCTCCGCAAGGCGTTTGGCTTTGACGGCACGCCGATACGGTTTATTTTGCGCGAAAGAAAAAAAGAGGGATGAGTTTCATGATAAGAAATCAGACGCATGCACTGAATGAAAAATCCATGATGGGTTAAGAACTTACAGGCATAAAAAATGATGGTAAACTTACGCAATCGGAGGTGCTTCAAATGACCCACTACGCATCACTCGTCCTGTGCGCCATCCTAGGCTACAGCCTTGGCAACCTCCAAAGCGGCCTGATCATTGGCCGCCTGATGAACAACGTGGATCTGCGCAAGCATGGGAGCGGCTCGAGCGGCGCGACCAACGCCCTGCGCGTGCTCGGCCGCCGGCAGGCGCTCCTCACGTTCCTGAGCGACTGCCTCAAGGGCGTCGCGGCCGCGGGCTTTGGGCTGCTCATCGCCGGCTGGCACGGCGGGCTGGTAGGCGGCGCCGCGGTCGTTGTGGGCCACATCTGGCCCATACTTTTCGGCTTGCGCGGCGGGAAAGGCGTCGCCACCTCGCTGGGCGTGTTCCTTCTGCTGATGCCCACCCTGGCGCTGATCATGCTCGTGATTGCCATTCTCATCCTCGTGCTGACCAAAACCGTGTCCCTTGCCAGCATGGCGGGCGCGCTCGCGTATTTTGTGATGGCGCTTGTCACCGCCATTGCGAACCGCGACTGGTACCTGCTTGCCTTCAGCGTGATCATGGTCGCGCTTGTGCTTTTTGCCCACCGCGCGAACATGCGCCGCATCGCGGCCGGCACAGAGGGAAAACTCAGCGCTTCGATGTTTGAAAAGAAGCGATAAAATCCTCCATGCCGTATAGCCCCGGCGCGCATGTGGCGATCCACTGCGCGGCAGTGAGCGCGCCCTGCGCGAACACGCGCCTGTCCAGCGCCTCATGCCGAAGGGTGATGACGTCGTGCTCCCCATAAAAGTCAATTTCATGCACGCCGATGACAGACCCTCCGCGGATGGAGACCATGGGCGCGTCCGGCGTTTCCATCGCCGCCGCGAGCAGCTTGGCCGTACCGCTGGGGGCGTCTTTTTTCGCCCGGTGATGCGTTTCCACCACCGTCACGTCATACGGCTCCCCCAAGAGTCCGCGCGCATGGGTGGCAAGCTTCACGAGCGCGTACACCCCGTAGGACAGGTTCGCGCTCTGAAAGACCGCGATACGCTCCGCCGCCTCGCCGATCCACGCCCGCGCCTCCTCCGGGTGGCCCGTCGCGGCCAGCACAAGGCCCATGCCCTTTTGTACGCAAAAGGAAAGCTCCTCCTGGAGCGCCGCGGGCGTAGAGAAATCAATCACCACGTCCGCATCCGCCTCACAGGCGGCAAAGGATGTGCCAAGCGACGGAGCAATCAACGCGGTGATCTTGACCCCGGCCGTTTCCTCCGCCAGAGCCCGCATCACTTTGCCCATCCGCCCCGCCGCGCCGGCCAGTATCACGCGCGTCAATGCCATCAACTCCCGTTTTGAGTTTATAAGAGGAGCGCCGGGGGGCGGAGCCCCCTTGCCCCCAAGCGCCGCTACAGCAGCGCAAGTCGCGCCATGCATTCCTTTAGCGCCATCTCGTTCTCCGGCAGCATGGGGACCAACGGCAGGCGTACCGCGCCCACCTCATGCCCCTGCATGGCCATGGCTGTTTTCACTGGGCTTGGGCTCGTCTCGGCAAACAGCGCGGTCACCAGCGGCAGCATCTGAAGCTGGATTTCGCGGGCCACCTTAAGCTCGCCTTCAAAGAAACGGTTGCAGAGGCGCTTAACCATCTTGGGCGCCACGTTCGCGACCACGGAAATGACGCCCACGCCGCCAAGCGCGAGAATGGGCAGCGTGTTCTCATCGTTTCCGGAGTATACCGGCAGCGTGTCCCCGCACAGTCGGGTGAGCTCGGCAATATGGGCGATATCCCCGCTGGCTTCCTTGATGCCCACGATATTTTCATGCCCGGCGAGCTTTGCCGATGTTTCCGCCTTCATGTGCAGCGCCGTGCGGCTCGGCACGTTATAAAGGATCACGGGTAGCTCCGACGCGTCGGCGATGGCCGTAAAGTGCGCCACGAGCCCCGGCTGCGTCGTCTTGTTATAGTACGGCGTCACGGCCAGCACGCCGTCCGCGCCAATCTCCTTGGCGTTCCTGCAAGCTTCGATGACCTTGGCGGTATCGTTGCCGCCCACGCCCGCGATGACGGGCACGCGGCCGTTGGCCACCTCTACCACCATGCGGATGGCCTCCGTCTTCTCCCTTGAGGTCATGGTGGAACCCTCGCCCGTCGTCGCGCAGACGATCAGCGCGTCGGTTCCGTTTTCCAATTGAAACGCCGCCTGTTTTCGCAGGGCGGCGTTATCGAGCGTATTCTCTTTGGTGAAGGGCGTTACCATCGCGCATCCGCTTCCTTTGTACAGCATGCGCCGGCCTTGCATCCCATTCCCCCTTCTGATTTTTTCTCTATCCCTTTGGCAGGATCCATCCCTCTTTGCAAAGCAGCTCCGCCGACAATACCCCGCCGCCGGCCGCGCCCCGCAGCGTGTTGTGGGACAGCGCCACAAACCGCCAGTCAAAAATCGGATCCTCGCGAAGCCGGCCGATGGTTACGGCCATGCCGCGCCCCTCGTTCCGGTCCAGCTTTGTCTGCGGCCTGTTTTCCTCCTCAAAATACTTGAGAAAAGGTTTTGGCGCGCTGGGCAGGTTCAGCTGCTGCGGCAGCGTCTCCCAATTGTTCCAGGCAGCCAGAATTTCCTCGCGTGAGGGTTTGGCTTGAAAGCGTACCGATACCGCGGCCAAATGGCCGTCGCTGACAGGCACGCGGATACATTGCGCGCCAATCACCGGCGCCTCCGCCAGCTTGATCCCCTCCTCGCTGAAGCTTCCCCAAATCCTCAGCGGTTCCTGTTCGCTCTTTTCCTCCTCGCCGCCGATGAAGGGAATCACATTGTCGATCATCTCGGGCCAGGTATCAAAGGTCTTGCCCGCGCCGGAAATGGCCTGATAGGTACACACGGATACTTCCTTCAGCCCGAACTGGCGAAGCGGGTGCAACACCGGCACATAGCTTTGAATAGAGCAGTTGGACTTAACGGTGATGAAGCCGTTCTTTGTACCCAGCCTCCGCCGCTGCGCGGAGATGAGCTGCGCGTGCTCTGGATTGATCTCTGGAATAAGCATCGGCACATCGGGCGTCATGCGGTTGGCGGAGTTGTTGGAAATGACGGGTGTTTCCGCCCGGGCATACGCCTCCTCGAGGCTTCGTGTCTCGTCCTTGGGCATCACTACGGCGCAGAAGATAAAGTCCGCTTTGTCGCTGACCGCCTTAACATCCGAGGCGTCCAGCACGGTCATGTCCAGCACGGCCTCAGGGATCAGCCGGTCTATCATCCACCGCCCGGCAACGGCCTGCCCGTAGGAAAGGCCGGCGGAGCGCGGCGAGGCGGCGACCGCAACGACGCGGAACCACGGGTGTCCATCCAAGAGCGATACCAATCGCTGTCCGACCATGCCGGTTGCCCCGACGACGGCGACGCGGTACTGTTTCATGAAATTCCTCCTTGTACGTAGCATATGCCAATATGGAATATAATAGTCGAAAATGACGCAAAAATCAACTCCCTATGGAGTGTTGGCATAAAAATGGTTGTATTCCATAACGCGTCGCGGTATACTTGTTTTATTAGGAGGAGGGATTTTTTATGTTTATCCTAAGGAAAGCGCTGCCGGAGGACGCGCTGGCGTTTGGAAACGTCCATGTGGCTTCCTGGAGAGCTGCCTATAAAGGCATTGTGCCGGATGAGTTTCTGCGGGCCAAGGCTTCGGAAGGCAAATGATGGCGTTCGCCATTCAAACGCTTCGCGAGGCGGGGTATAAACCGATCATCCTGTGGACGTTTGAGAGCAATGCAAGGGCGCGGCATTTTTATGAAAAGGCGGGATTCACGCAAACCGGGCGGAAAAAGGAATGTACGATTGGAAAACCTCTGCAGCTGATAGAATACGCCTTGTAAAGAACTGCTCGACGGGGCCGCCAGATGGCTATCCAGGCATGAACATCCATTCAGAATAGCAAGTTATCCCTCTTGACAAAATTTTTACCGGGAAGCAAGACCGTTACCACCCTGCCACCCTGCACGCAAAATAAGCATTGGGTTTGTTTGCTAAATCCCCAATCTATGGTATACTAGGCCAAACATACAGGAAAGGGTGATCCTATGAACATTATCAGAACAACGGCCATCGAGCTATCCACCATCCCGGCGATCGCGTATAAAATGAAACTCCAAGCCGGTGGCGCGGGCCTAAAACTCCTTCGGCTGGATATGGACGCCGCCGCCGTGTTTACCATCGATAAAAGATCTGGCGGCGCGGAGGCGTATGGCCCCGTAAATCCGGCGCTATTCCCCGGCGAGGCGGTGCGGGAAGCGCTGGATCTGACGCAGGGCCTCCCCTATTCGGCGCGCGGGAAGATCAATGTAAAGGTCTTTGAAGCCAAGACGGAACCGGACGATGTTACGGAGGAGCAGGCCGACGCCGTTGACATGGTGGACAGCGATGAATACCAGGCCATTGTGGAGCGGTACAGCGACGAAAAAGGCAAAATGAACTACACGCTGATGAACAAGGATTTCATTCAGTTCGCCGCCAAGAGCAAGGTGGTGCAGGAAATGATAGCGGCAAAGGAACTGGAGGAAAACATTCTTCTGTTTATCGTCAGGAGCCGGGCGACTTTTCTTTCCGGCAAAAAGGAGAGCCTTGGCGACAAGGAAGCGGCGGCGCTGATGGAGACGCTGGATGAAATCGATCCGCGCAGCGCGTTTAAAGAATTGAAGGCATACATCCGCCGGGCACTGAGCGGGAAATAGGGTGAGAGGCACGCAAGGGGGGCGCCGCCCCCCCCCTCGAACCCCCCTGATTGAGAATCCCGAGATGCCGCAGGTTTTCTGTTCTATGTTGACAAACTCGAGTTTTTACGCTTGATCGCTCCAATTTACATTTTTCATCCGCGCGGTTCAGCCGCTTGAATATGAGAAGCATCCGCAAGTCTGATCATAAAGACGAGCCTGCCATCGTTGGCCCGGCTCGTTTTTTCCTGTTGCCGTCTGCCTGGCGCGGCAGCTCTTTACATTTTGCTCGGTCACAGCACGTTCGAAGACGTGCACTCAACCTTGATGGCATTGTCCTTTAGCTTTGCCAGCTTCGCCCTGTTGCCCATGCCGTCGTCCAAGGTCATCTTTTCGAGATCATGCTGCTGCATGAAGTTTACGGCTTCACTCTCAACAAACCCTACCCAGCTTTTGCGTTCACGCTTTGATTTTTCTTTGCCATTGATTACTTCCTGGATAGACGGACGGTTCTCGCTCATCGGTTTTCGTACCTCCTCGTATAAAATCAAGTTGTATCATACACTATCCGACGGCACAAAGCAACGCGACGGAAAGTCGTTTCGTCAAGCCCGGTTATCCATGGCAAATCGCGCGGACGCGAACGTGAGCCCCACGGGGCAGTGCTCCTGGCGTTCCCCCTGCCCTATTCAAAGATATTGAACTCGCCGTCCATCTTCCATCCAAACGCTTCAAACATCTGGGGCGTAACCAGCCCCACGTCCATCATAAGCCGGCGTTCGCCGGAGGATACGTAAAAACTTGCGGTCGTGGCCGCTTTTTTGCCGGTCCACGGCATTTTGGAGTTAATCTGCGGGAGGATGGCCGTCGGCTTTGTGGGAAGGTAATCGCCCAGCCCGAAAGCGAGTTGATACTGGCCCGGCGCCACCCTGTCAAAGCGATAGTGGCCGTGCGCGTCCGTCACTGTCTCAGCGGCATAGAAGAGATCGCCGCCGGACAGCACGCTGTAAAGCGTTACCTTGATGTCGGGGACACCGGGTTCGTTGGTCTCCTGCAGCCCGTTTCCATTTTCATCCAGCCATACCAGATCGCCAATGCGCCCGCAGCGAACGGCACAGGCGTTTATGCCCACATACTCGCTTCCCATGGGCAGATGAATGGACTCAGGCGCGCACGCACCGGGCAGATAATCGCCGGGCAGGCTGAAACGGAGCGTGCCTTCCATGGGTGGCAGGGCATCGAACCGGTACGCGCCGTTTTCGTCCGTAAGTGTCTCCTCCAAGCCGCCGCTTCCGTCCAACAGCGTGACGGTAACGCCCTCAAGCAATGGCTCATCCTTCTCAAAGAGGCCGTTGTTATTCATATCCTCCCAGACAAAGCCGGAGAGGGAAGCGCCGATATACGCGCCAAACTCCGCCGTATGCGTATCGCCCATGGCCAACGCAAAGGGATCCGTTTCCTCACTGGCATAACAGTATACCCCCTCGGGATGCGGCAGGCGCAAGCTGTACGTGCCAGGCGCCAGGCCGTCAAACCGGAAGCTTCCGTCTGCTTCCATGGTTTTGGAGGCGATCTCACGCGCCTCTTCCGCCTCATGCAGGACGAGCGTTACGGAAACGCCCGTAAGCGGCGCTTCCCGTTCGCCGCGCAGCCTGTCTCCATCCCCGTCTACCCAAAACATACCCGCGACGACGCACTCAGGCATCAGCGTGATCGCATCCGGCGCCGCGTCAGCGCCCTGGGGAATTTCCACGGCGAAGGAAGCGCCGGCATCAGGCTTGATCACCCAGCCCTGCGGCAGGATGAACGCCACCTCCATGGGGCCGGGCCGAAGGGCTTTCATCTGATAAATCCCTTTTTCGTCAGTGAAAAGCGTCGCCTCTGTTTGCCCGTTTCGCAAAAGGAGGATCGACACGCCCGGGAGCGGCGCGCCGTCTAGCGCGCTTTGCACGGCGCCGCGGATAGCGCCCAGCGCCACCGCGCCAACGTCAAACTCCGTAAGCCGAGCGCCCATGGGGAGAAGGAACGCCTCGGTTTCACCAACCGTCTCCCCCGTGGCGGCAATGGTGCTGGCGCGCTTCAAGCCTGGCGCCTGCGGGAAGGTGAAGCGCATGGTGTCGGGGAGCGTTACACGCAGGGTATAGTTCCCGGGGGGAAGCGCGGAAAAGAGGAAGTGCCCGGCATCGTCCGTTTCGGTTGTTCGATAGGCCGCGCCATCCCGAAGCAGGGTGACCGAAAGGCTATGCAGCGGCGGGTCGCCCTGGCTGAAAGCGCCGCTATTCGCAAGATCCTGCCAGACATCGCCGGCGATAACGCCTGTTTGATACGCGCCCGCGTCCACCAAAATCGTTTCGCCCATGGGCAGGTACAGCGTGGCTGTGTCCGCCGTGGATCCGGCTGTCTCCCGCACGTTGCTGCTAAAGGACGGCGCGTCGTCCTGGTTGCGGGTGAAATAATACCCTTCTTTCAGCGTGAAGCGGACAATATAGCGGCCCGCGAACAGGCTGTCAAAGGCATAAGCGCCGTCCTTTCCAGCCTGCGCCTGCCGCAGAATGGTCCCGGTGAAGGGATCCACGAGCGA
>WRGP01000221.1 GCA_009787135.1 Bacillota bacterium
GGGGGGGGGGGGGGTATAGCGGCATCGGCCGGCAGCTATCCGCTGGCGGTCGTTAACAATCCCAACCCCGCGGATCGTCTGAACCTGCGCGCCGCGCCCAGCCGGAACGCCGTATCCCTGGGAAAGTATTACACCGGCGTTATTGTGGTGGTCATAGATGACAGGAACCCAACGTGGTGGAAAGTGAAATTGGAATCCTCCGGCCTTACAGGGTATATGGATTCCGCCTACTTGACAATCTGCGGTGATCAGGGCCGGCGTGATGAAGCGGTGATAGCCCGCGTGGGCAGCGCCATGCCAAAGGCGGTGGTGGGCGGGCAGCGGCCGCAGGACGGCTTGCATTTGCGGGATAAGCCTTCGGAGAAAGGCAATTCATATGGCAAATTTTACAACGGCACGGCAGTCGAAATCTTAGGGTTGACGGCGGACGGCGTCTGGTACCATGTTTACGTGCCGCGGGCGAACGCTTATGGGTATATGCTGGCCAACTACGTGCAGATGGAGAGACCGCTCAGGGATAAAAAAACCGGCGGCAGCGCGTCCGCTTTTCCAGGATATAACACCGCAGCCGGCAAAGCCAATGCCGCGCAATGGCTCGGCGGCAAGTCAAAAAAATTCAGCGCCTCGGAGCTTAAGGCCGCGTGGGATTGTGTTGTCGAGTATGCAACTGAACCACAGTACAGTAGCTACCCTCCACTGCTAAAGGGGTGGTACGATGAAGACTTCTCTGACGCTAATCTCGAATATTTACTCGAATATTTAGATTTGTCCTATTACCTAGGCACATCAAAAGTGAATATTATCATGTTGCTCACCCTCTCTTCCAATCCCCTCTTCTTGGAAAGCCCTTTTTCGTGGCATGCACAGTGGATTTTGATCCGTGATTCCAAATTCGGCGCGTGGAGAGTGGTTGCGACGGATATTAACCCCGATCTACCTACTGGACCGTGATTCCAAATTCGGCGCGTGGAGAGTGGTTGGGTCGGTCGGTAGGTAACCCCGATCTCAATCTATTCCCGGGATGAATATTGGGGTTTATAGCAGTGCTTCAGCCAGCATATTTTTAACAGCGGCCGAACCGCAAAACGCATGCGTTTGAAGTTCGGCCGCCGCTTTACGCCCGTGACAGATCAATCATCATCTAGTGCCTTCACAGCCCGCCCCGCCCCTCGCGATTCGCGCCGCTTTTCTTTGCCATAATAGGCGGCATACGCCTTGGACGGTTTCACGAAGTTCAGCACCGCGCCCAGCAGGGTTACCTTGCTGCGCGCCAGCTGATCCAGCGCCTTTTTAACCTGCGCCATCTCGGTTTTATTGTCCGCGATAGAGAGAATCGCGCCGTCCAGCTTGGCCGCAAGCAGCGCGGGGTCGATGAACAGGCCGAGCGGCGAGGTGTCAAACAGGACGATATCAAATTGCTCCAAGGCATCGTCCAAAAAAGTTGTGAAGCGCTTGGACGCGACGATGCGCGAGACAAGCGCCGCCCGGTGGTGGCTATCGATGAAGAACAGGTTTTTATAGCTGGTGCGCACAGCCACCTCGGCAAGAGGCGCGCGGCCGGCCAGATAATCGGTGAGGTCATACGTCCCCTGCCGCTTGAGCAGGCTGCCCAGCGTTGGGTTGCGCATGTCCATATCCACCAAGAGCACCCGCTTGCCATCCTCCGCGTATGCGGACGCCAGCAGCACCGCCAGGGAGCTTTTGCCTTCCCCCTTCGCCACGCTGGTAATCGCCAGCGTGCGCACGGGCTCGTCGAGGTCTGACTCGGAGATGTTCACGGCCGCGGTTTTCGCGCTTTCACGCACAATATCAGGCAAAAAACGGTACAGGCGGCCGGAGCGCTCGTTTCCCGCGGCGAGGAAGCGCTTGAGCATCTTCCGGTAGTCCGGAACCGTGGCCAGCAGCGAGAGGTTCAATTGCTGCGTGAGGTGCGCGTCACTCTTGATGCGATCGCTAAGAAGCTCCAGCAGCAGGACGGCCACGAAGCATAGGGCCAGGGCTATGCAATACGCCATGACCGCATACTCTTTGAGCTTGGGGAAAGAGGGGGACTGCGGCGTCACGGCATCTTTCGCGACGCTTGCGCCGTCAATTCGCATCTGGGCGTTAAGGTAGCCGCTGAAGGCGTACGCGGCCCGGTTGGCCGCGTCGGCGCAGAGCGCGGCATCGCGGCCGGTCGCTTGAATGTCTATGACGCGCGTGCCCGATACGCTGGATACCGCAAAGCGTATGGATTGGGTAATATCAGAAACCCCCAGCGCCTCACTCGCGCTTTGCAAAACGGGGGAACGATCAAACAGCGCTATGAAATCGCTGACGAGAAAGCCGCCGGCCTCCGCGTCGTAGCGCAGGCTGCCGCCGCCATCCTGATAGGGAATGGCGACGAACAGGGTCGCGGTCGCCGTGTATTGGGTGGGCAGCAGAAAGCATACGAGCAGCGTTAGTACGGCCACCAAAATGGGAACAACGACAAGCGCCCAAAACCGCTTGCGCAACGCGCTTAACAGGTTTAATTGCATGCGATCAGCCCTCACTTGCGAATCTGGAGCGACAGACGGCCCCAGTCATGATAACACCCGGCTTATGGGAGTATTTTACGGTAAAAAATGTAAAAAGGAAAGAAATTTTGAACTTTTTAATCAAAAAGTTATAATTTTGTAAAATTTACAGGCAAGAAAAGCTCCCCGCGGGGAGAAAGTTCAGGCGAATCGCGGCCGGATCCTCCGCTTGACATCTGTTATTGGCAAGTGGTACGCTATTTTACAATCCAGCAGTTGGGAGAAAAGGAGAGCTGTCATGATACGCGTCCCCGCCGTACCGGTACCCCTTGACGCAGCGGAACGGGAGTGGCCCGCAATGGTGGCGGCTTTGCTGAAAACGCGGCCGGATCAGGTTCGCGCGTGCAGGCTGGTCAAGCGTTCCGTGGACGCGAGGCGCAAGGGGGACGTGCACCTTAGGCTAACGCTGGACGTGGAGGTGGCGGGAGACGAGGAAGCCATCCTGAAGCGCTGCCATGGCCTGCAGGTATCCAAGGCGCCGGTTCCTTTTGTTTCTCCAACGCGCGCCGCGGGAAGATCCTTTCGCCGCCGCCCGGTCGTCGTGGGCTGCGGGCCGGCGGGTTTGTTTGCGGCGCTCACGCTGGCGAAGGCCGGCGCCATGCCGCTGCTCGTTGAGCGGGGACAGGACGCGCTGACGCGCAAGGCGCGGGTGGACGCGTTCTTTGCGGGCGGGCCGTTGGATCCGGAGTCGAACATCCAGTTCGGCGAGGGCGGCGCGGGCACTTTTTCCGACGGGAAGCTGAGCACGGGCATCAAGGATCCGCGTTGCGCGGAGGTGCTGAATACCTTTGCAGCCTGCGGCGCGCCCGATGAAATTCTCTGGCAGGCCAAGCCCCATATAGGGACGGACCATCTGCTTCCCGTGGTGCGAAACATGCGGCTTGCCCTGGAGGCGCTCGGGGGCACGGTTCGCTTTGGCACGCGGCTCACGGGCCTGATCATTGAGCGCGGCGTCCTGCGCGGCGTGCGGCTGGGCAGCGAAGAGATTGAAACCGACGCGGTGGTTCTGGCTATCGGCCACAGCAGCCGGGACACGTTCGAGATGCTGCGGGACGCGGGCGTCTCCATGAAGGCCAAGCCGTTTTCCATCGGCGCGCGCGTTGAACATCCGCAGGGGATGATCGACCGGGCGCAATACGGTTCTTTCGCGGGGCACGCGGCGCTTGGCGCGGCGGAATATAAGCTGTCCGCGCGTCTTGCGGGCGGCCGGGGCGTGTATACGTTCTGCATGTGCCCGGGGGGTGTGGTTGTGGCGGCCGCCTCGGAGGCGGGCGGCGTGGTTACCAACGGCATGTCCGCCTTTGCCCGCGACGGCGCGAACGCGAACAGCGCCCTGCTGGTGAATGTCGGCCCGGAAGACTTTGGCGGCGGCCCGCTAAGCGGCATGGAATTTCAACGCCGCTGGGAGCGGCTGGCCTTCGATATGGGCGGCGGAAAGTATCGCGCGCCCGCGCAGCTTGTCGGGGATTTTCTTTCGGGCCGCGCGACGCGAGACCTGGGCGGCGTGACGCCCACGTACCGGCCCGGCGTGACGCCCGGCGATTTGCGGGGCTGTTTGCCGCCGTTTGTTACGGAGGCCATGGCGGAGGGCATCCGGCGGTTTGAGCGCCAGCTGCACGGTTTTGCCATGCCGGACGCGGTGCTCATAGGCGTGGAAACGCGCTCGTCCAGCCCCGTGCGCGTAGAGCGGGACGAGACGGGGCAAGCTTTCCCGCGGGGGCTCTACCCGGCCGGGGAGGGCGCGGGGTACGCGGGCGGCATTCTCTCGGCCGCGGCGGATGGGATCTACATCGCGGAGCGTGTGCTTAGCGCGAAACTGGCGGAATGAGGGAGGCGTTGATGCAGTGCAGGCGATCCAACGATCGGTGCCCCGCGTGATGGCGATCCATGACCTGTCCGGCGTGGGCAAATGCTCGCTGACCGTGGCGCTGCCGATTCTGTCGGCCATGGGCGCGGAGGCGGCGGCCATGCCGACCGCTGTTTTATCCACCCATACGGGCAACATCACCGGTTATACCTACCGCGACCTGACCGACGACATGCTGCCCATGGCTTGGCACTGGCGCTCGCTGGGGATTTGTTTTGACGCGCTGTACAGCGGGTGGCTGGGATCATCCCGGCAAAACGACATTGTGCTTACGATATTTGAGGAATTTGGCGCGGAGGGCACGCTCCGCCTTGTAGACCCCGTGATGGGCGACCATGGAAGGCTCTACAGCACGTATACGCCTGACCGGGTGAACGGCATGGCGCGGTTGTGCGCCAAGGCTGATCTCATCACGCCGAACCTGACCGAGGCGTGTTTTTTGCTGGGCGAGACGTATAGCGCGGAAGTGATGGACGCGCCCGGGGCCCGCGCGCTGTGTGAGAGGCTTTTGAGCCTGGGGCCAAAGTCCGTTGTGGTGACGGGTATCTCCACCGGCGAGGGTACGATCGGCGCGGCCGCGCTTGAGGCGGGCAGCGGCGCGTTTTCCCTGCATGAAATGCCCAGGATACCGGGCGTGTGGCACGGAACGGGCGATATCTTTGGCTCCGTGCTGCTTGGCGCGCTGCTCTTTGGACGCGGGCTTGCGGAAGCGGCCGCGCTGGCGGTGGATTTTACCGCAGGCTGCATCGGCCGAACCTACGCATGCGGCGCGGACCCGCGCCTGGGTATCGATTTTGAGCGCGGTTTGCCAGGCCTTATAGCGGCGCTGGCGTAATACCGTTTCTTTCCCGTTATCTCTTCCGCCACATCGAACGCAACATGGCATATGAGGAGGGCCGCTGGATGGGCGATGAGTTTGCGGTGCTGGTAACCGTCACCGGCATGGATGAGGCGCAATGCCCGATTGCCCTGTCCACGCGCGGGACGCTTTGGGAGCTGCCCGGCGGGTTTTTGCTTCGCTATGATGAAATCGACCCGGATGATCTCAAGGTGACCCATACGCTCGTTGAGTCCCGTGGCGCCGGTGTGACCGTGTTGCGCGCGGGGAAGGTGATATCCACGATCGTCTATGCGGAAAACGAGACGTTCGTCAGCGATTATGCGACGCCGTGGGGCCAGTCTACGCTGCGCGTATATGCGACGGAGGTGCGGGTCCGGCGGGACGGAGCCGTGGGGCACGTACGCCTCAAGTATCAGCTGAACCTGGCAGGCGGCCAGTCCGCGCCGGGCGAGACGGCGGTGTGTTGGCTCGACATCCGCTTTCAGCCATGCGCAAGCTGACCCGCAACCCGGCGATTGCCCTGCGGGAAACGCTCGCGCCGTTACACCCGGCCGGCTTGTTCCGGTGGGATATGTCCGGGTGGGGATTGTTGGTTTCGGACGCGCCAGGGCGCGGCGCGGCAGGGGAGGCCTTTGCGGCCAACGTGAAGCGTTTGGGGCTTCGCGCGCGGGAAGCGCGGGGGCTTTTGCATGTTGACTGCCCGGCGGACGCGTATGCGGCGTTGCTTCGCATAGATTTTTGCGAGCGGGGCGCGTGGGATTCTGATTGGTTTGAGCTGCAGGCACTTTTGGCGAGTGTGCTGGAGCGCGATGATCATAAAGGGGATGCCGGCCTCCTTGGGCCTGACGAGCGGTTGATGCGCAAGGCAATGCTTGCGTGCGCGCAGGGGGAAAAGCGGGTGCGCGCCTTCGCGGGCGGCTTGCGCCTCGCGGACGCGGAAGCCCTGCGCGCCGGGGATACGGCCTCCACGCGCGCCTGCGCGGCCTTGCTCGCCCATTGGCTGCGGGTGGAGCGGGGGGTGGGAATACCGTTTGTATGATTATAATAAAAACGCATCCTTGATCATTTGCGCCGCAACGCCCGGCGGCAGCTGGGAATTGTCGATCCTGATGTAATGTTCAAAGGGGATTTCGCCTTCCTTGCTCACGCTGCGGCAGGTGCGGTCGTCGTTTAGCAGCATTTGGGTGGAAAAGGGGATATCCCGCTTGGAAGGCTTGTGGGCAAGGCGGTTCCCTGTGGCGTTTCTTTCGAGCCGTATGGCCTGCGGGGCTGTCAGCTCGGCGCAGTAGAGTTCCGCGTTCTTTTTTTGGAAGAAAGCACAGACATGGTTTATATAGTCCCAATCAGCCGGATCGTCAAACGCCCACATGTAGGTAAAAATCATGCCGTATTGATCTGATTCGGTGAAAGCCTCAAAGATCACATCCCGGAGGCGTTCAATGGTGTTCTTGTGGCAGCGCCCAAAAACCTCCAGCACGAGATCGATGGCCATATGGTTGTGGAATAGCCTCAAATCCGTAATTTTCATCAGTTCCTGGCCCACGGTCATTTTGCCGACCGCTGAACTGCCCACCAGCAGCAGGAGCTTCATTGCCACACCTCCGCGTTACCATTTGATTTCACTATACCGCATAGGCGGGCGAAATACAAGCCGGCGGTTGTTGTCTTATTTTTTACTACGGCTGTTTTTGCGTTTGACAAAGCCTTTCCATCCCCCTACAATTAGATCATCGCATCTTTTAAAGAAAGAATAGGGGTGTGTCCCATGGGGTGTTGCTGGAAAGTATCCTAGAGCTCATGGAGGACAAAAAGTACAGCGAGGCGCACAGCCGCTTAAACGAGCTCAACGCGGTCGATCTTGCCGAATGCCTGTCCGATATTACCGGGGATTTAAGAATTTTGGTGATTTTCCGCATGCTGCCCAAGGAGCTGGCCGCTGAGGTGTTCTCCTACCTTACCCATGACGTGCAGCAGACAATTGTGGAAAAGCTGACCGATAAGGAACTGGCCCGCGTCGTAGACGAGCTGTTCCTTGACGACACGGTGGACTTCATTGAGGAGATGCCCGCGTCGATTGTCAAGCGCGTTATTCGCGCGGCGGACCCTGAGACGCGCAAGCAGATCAACCTTCTGCTCATGTACCCGGACGAGAGCGCCGGAAGCTTGATGACCATTGAGTTTATGGAGGTTGACGACATTTGGACGGTCGGTTACGCCATTGAGGCCATCCGCCGCCAAAGCGCGGATAAGGAGACCATCTCCACGCTATACGTCACCGATAGACAGCGGCGCCTGGAGGGTGTGGTTGGCCTGCGCGAGGTGCTTGCAGCCAATGATGAGGAAAAGATTGGCAGCCTGATGGAAACGGAGATCATCAAGGCCAACACGCATGATGACCAGGCCGAGGTGGCCGAGAAGTTTAAGAAATATGACCTGACGGCCATGCCGGTCGTGGACGATGAAGACCGCCTGGTGGGCATCATCACCATTGACGACGTTTTGGACGTTATAGAGGAAGAAGCGACCGAGGACATTTACAAAATGGCTGCCATGGCCCCCAGCGAGGGCGGGTATATGGAGGCGGGCGTTCTTTCGCTGGTGAAAAACCGCGTGGTTTGGCTCGTGATCCTGATGGTATCGGCAACGTTTACGGGTATGATCATCAGCCGGTATGAGGTGGCGCTAACCGCCAACGTGATCCTGGCCTCGTTCATCCCCATGTTGATGGACACCGGCGGCAACGCCGGCTCGCAATCGTCCGTGTCCGTGATCCGCGCTATCACGCTGGGCGAAATCAAGTTTTCGGATACGTTTGCCGTCATGTGGAAGGAGACGCGCGTCGGTGTGCTGACCGGCATCGTGGTCGCGGCGATCAATTTTCTGCGCGTCTGGCTGATGAATGGCGACCCGCTTATCGCCCTTGCCGTCTCTTTGACGTTGATCGTCATTATCGTTTCCGCCAAGGTCGTGGGGGGTGTGCTGCCGGTGCTGGCTAACAAAATAGGCTTGGATCCCGCCGTGATGGCCAGCCCGTTGATTACCACGATTGTGGACGCGGTGGCGCTGATCGTATACTTTCAAATCGTGATGCTGGTGTTGACGGGGCTATGATTTTGGCGTGTATCCCGGGTTTGGGGATGTATAAGCTTATAAGGGAGGCGCCGTATGGGTTCGCTAAAGGCGGCTGTTGGCCGCACATCCTATCCCGGCCGGTGCGTCGTCATCGGCATGTCGCCGGACGGGCAATATGCCGTCTGCGCATACAGCATCATGGGGCGCGGCGTGAACAGCCGCAACCGCGTCTTTGTTATAGACGGGCAAGGGCTGCGCACGCGGGCATATGATGAGAGCAAGCTGTCCGACCCGTCGCTTGTAATCTACGCGCCGCTGCGGGTGCTGGGCAAGCATACCATCGTCACCAATGGCGATCAGACGGACACGATCTATGATGCCATGGCGGCTGGCGGAACGTTTGAGGACGCGCTGCGCACCCGTGTGTACGAGCCGGACGCCCCCCACTGGACCCCGCGCGTGAGCGGGCTGATCACGCTCTCGGACGCCGGGTTTTCCTATAAGATGAGCGTCCTGAAGCGCATGCGGGGGGAAAAGGACGCGTGCCTGCGGTCTTTTTATGAAGTGGAGACGCCCATCGCCGGGATGGGGCATTTCTTGCATACGTACGCGGGGGATGGAGAGCCTTTGCCGCCGTTTGAGGGAGAGCCCGAAGCGGTGACGCTGGCCGGCGGCGCAGAGGACGTGGCGCGGGAGATGTGGGAGGGTTTGAACGAGGAGAACAAGGTGTCGCTCTTTGTGCGGTTTATTCGGCTCGCGGACGGGGAGACGGAGACGAGGGTCGTGAATAAACTGGGATGATGACGTGCTGCCGCGTGATGGCGGACGGGGTGCCGGGAAGCCGGCGGACAATTTCAATGACAGTCTCTTCTCGTTCCAAACAAGGACGACGGATCCGACAGAAGGAGGCCCACCATGGCAAAGGAACTGCCGCTCAAGTACGGGTGCAACCCCAACCAATCCCCGGCGCGCATATTCATGCGGGAGGGTGAGCTGCCGCTGAAGGTGCTCTCGGGCCGGCCAGGGTATATCAACTTTCTGGATGCGCTGAACGGCTGGCAGCTTGTGCGCGAGCTAAAGGCCAGCTTAAAGCTTCCGGCGGCCGCGTCGTTTAAGCATGTAAGCCCGGCGGGCGCGGCTGTTGGCCTGCCGCTTTCGGATACGCTGCGCGGGAGCTGCTTTGCGGGCGATGGCGAGTTGTCCCCGCTCGCGTGCGCGTACGCGCGGGCACGCGGCAGCGACAGGATGTCCTCCTTTGGCGACTGGATCGCCCTGAGCGAAGTATGCGATGTGTCCACGGCCAGGCTGATTGGCCGAGAGGTGTCCGACGGCGTCATTGCCCCGGGATACGAACCGGAGGCGCTCGCCATTCTCTCCGCCAAGCGCAAGGGCGCGTATAACGTGGTGGAGATTGACCCTTTGTACGAACCCGCGGCGCTGGAGCGAAAGATGTGCTTTGGCGTCACCTTTGAGCAGGGACGAAACGCGCTGGCGGTCGATGAGACGATGCTGTCCAATGTCGTGACCAAGGCGAAGGAGATTCCGGCTGACGCCAGGCGCGATTTGACGCTCTCGCTCATCACGCTCAAATACACGCAGTCCAACTCCGTCTGCTACGCGGTGGACGGCCAGGCCATCGGCGTGGGCGCGGGCCAGCAGTCCCGCATCCACTGCACGCGCCTGGCGGGCGGCAAGGCGGACGTATGGTGGCTCCGGCAGCACCCCAAGGCGCTTGGCCTGCCGTTTCAAAAGGGGCTTGGCCGTCCGGACCGGGACAACGCGATTGATGTGTACGTGTCCGGCGACGCGGGCGATGTGCTGGGCGGCGCGGTGTGGGGAAAGTACTTTACCCATCGGCCCGAACCGCTTGCGGCGGACGAAAAGAGGGAGTGGCTCGGAAAGCTGGGCGGCGTGTCGCTGGGCAGCGACGCGTTCTTCCCCTTTGGCGACAACATTGACCGCGCGGCGAGGAGCGGCGTTTCCTACATCGCCCAGCCGGGCGGTTCCATCCGCGATGACCATGTGATCGCCTCTTGCGACCGGTACGGCATTGTGATGGCGTTTACGGGGGTGCGGCTTTTTCATCATTAGGGCGCTGCCGGGTCTGCTCGAGCCCCAGCGTATAAAAAACCAGGCGCCCTATTTCTTCGTGCGCCTTATCGCTGTTGGACGCGTCCGCCCTTAGAAGCACGCCCATTAGGCCGCATAGTAGATACAATGCGGTAATGCCCGGGTCGGAAACTCGGAAATGGCCGCTTTCCCATCCCTCCTGAACAAACGCGGCGATCGTTTTATGCGCGCGCTGAATTATCAATTCTTCCAAGGCAAGGTGCCAAGGGGTATTCAGCAGTGCATCATCGTTTATCTTTAGCACCTCACGAAACCTGCTGTTGAGTTGCTTCATGAGGGAGTCAAGCCTTTCCAAGACAGGCACACTTTTGCTGCCGACTATTTTTTCCAGGGCAATGATATAATCATAGGCGTATCTTTCAAGAGCCTGCTCGATAAAATCTTCTTTTGTTTTGAAATAGTAATAGAATAGCCCCGTAGCGACATTTGCCTCATGGACGACTTTCTGGATCGACACATTTTTGCCTCCGCCCTGCAAGAAAAAGCGGATGCCGATTTGCAGCAGTTCTTCCTTTCGTTCTTCTGGTTTTTTGATGATCCGAGGCATAAAGCCAACCTCCTGGCTGAACACGATTCACTCGTATTCTAACAATTGAACATGATTCAGTCAAGGCCTTTTAAATTTTCATGAAATGGGCAAAACAAAAATAACCCGGGAAGCGAATCACGCGCCGGGTTGTTTATGGCATCTGCTACAATCAACAACACCCCGGGGTACGGCCGACGGCGCGCCCGCGCCCCGCTATTTTACGCCAACCTCCAAGCGGGTAATTCTGCGCTCATGATCCTGCAGGGTCCAAGCCTGCGCCTGCGATGTATCATAGAGGGATTGTATTTTCCGGCCCTCGTCATTTTCGACCCATGCTTTGACTTGATTTATGACGCGTTCGCCCATCTCGTTGATACACACCATCATCGCTTCCATCATTTCCCGGTTTACGGCGGCGACGTCTTTTGCGATCTGTGTTTTTGTATCCGCTATTTTTGTTTCCAGCCGTGTTTCCATGGCGGCCATTTCGCCGCGCAGTTCTCTGGTTTGCGCGGCCATTTCGCCGCGCAGTTCATCGCGCGTGGCGGCCATCTCACCGCGCAACTGCTCCGTCTGCGCCTGCATTTTTGTATCGATATGCCGTAAAAGCGCCTGATCGTCCATGCTCTCACCCCTCTGTTCAAAGTATACCATACCGGGCGGCGCCAAGGCAAGGGCATCCTCCCCGCCGTGAGGCGAAAAAAGAGGAGCCCAGGGGGATACTTCCTCCTTCCCGTTTACCGCGCAAAAAAGGCCCGAGGAACACTCCCCGGGCCTTTTACGCGGTAGACTATTGAGCCAAGCGGACCTGATTTAGTACATCCCGCCCATGCCGCCGCCGGGCGCCGGGGGCGCTTCCTTCTCGGGAATATCCGCCACAAGGCTCTCGGTCGTGAGCACCATGGCCGCGATGGACGCCGCGTTTTGCAGCGCGCTGCGCGCGACCTTCGTCGGGTCGGTGATGCCGCGCTCCATCATGTTTACATACTCGTCGCGCAAAGCGTCGTAGCCGTAACCCTTCTTGTTGGCTTTCTTGATCGTATCGACGATGACGCTGCCCTCGATGCCCGCGTTGGCCGCGATCTGGCGCATCGGCTCCTCCAGCGCGCGCAGGATGATCGCCACGCCTGTTTTGATATCGCCTTCATGGGAGGCCAGCACCGCTTCCACATTGCTCATCACGTTCAGCAGCGCGACGCCGCCGCCGGATACAATGCCTTCCTCCACAGCGGCGCGGGTCGCGGCCAGGGCGTCCTCAATGCGCAGCTTGCGCTCCTTCATTTCCGTCTCGGTCGCCGCGCCGACGGAGATCACGGCCACACCGCCGGCCAGCTTGGCCAGGCGCTCCTGCAGCTTCTCGCGGTCGTAATCGCTCGTGGTTTCCTCGATCTGGGCGCGCAGGGAGTTGATGCGGGCCTTGATCTCGGACGCTTCGCCCGCGCCCTCGACGATCGTGGTGTTATCCTTGTCGATCTTGACCTGGCGCGCGGTGCCCATCATGTCCATGGTCGCGTCCTTGAGCTCCAGGCCCAGTTCCTCGGAGATGACCTGGCCGCCGGTCAGGATGGCGATATCCTGCAGCATGGCCTTGCGGCGGTCGCCAAAGCCCGGGGCCTTGACGGCGACGCAATGGAACGTGCCGCGCAGCTTGTTGACGATCAGGGTGGCCAGGGCCTCGCCCTCGACATCCTCGGCGATGATGAGCAGCTTTTTGCCCGTCTGCACCACCTGCTCCAGCAGTGGCAGAATCTCCTGGATGTTGGAGATTTTCTTGTCGGTGATCAGGATCAGCGGATTTTCCAGCACCGCTTCCATTTTGTCGGGATCCGTTACCATGTACGCGGAGGCATAGCCGCGGTCAAACTGCATGCCCTCGACGAGCTTCATTTCCGTCTTCATCGTCTTGGACTCTTCCACGGTGATGACGCCGTCGTTGCCAACCTTTTCCATCGCGTCCGCGATGAGCTGGCCGATCGTGTCGTCGCTGGCGGAAATGGCCGCCACCTGGGCGATCTCCTGCTTGCCGCCGATGGGCTTTGACAGGGCCTTCAGGCCTTCCACCGCCGCCTCCGTCGCGGCCTCGATGCCCCGCTTGAGGATGATCGGATTCGCGCCCGCGGCCAAATTCTTGAGGCCTTCGCGCACGATGGCCTGCGCGAGCAGCGTCGCGGTGGTGGTGCCGTCGCCCGCCACGTCGTTGGTCTTGGTGGCGACTTCTTTGACCAGCTGCGCGCCCATGTTCTCAAAGGCGTCCTCCAGCTCGATTTCCTTGGCGATGGTTACGCCGTCGTTGGTGATGAGCGGGGACCCGAATTTTTTATCGAGCACTACGTTGCGGCCCTTGGGGCCTAAGGTGATCTTGACGGTATCGGCCAGGGCGTTCACGCCCGCTTCCAGCGCGCTCCGCGCGTCTACGCCATACTTGAGTTGCTTAGCCATATTCGTTCGCTCCTTTCTTATTCTACCACGGCGAGGATATCGCTCTGGCGTACGATGATCAGCTCTTCGCCGTCAATCTTCACTTCCGTGCCCGCGTACTTGGAATAGATGATCTTCTGGCCGGCCTTGACGTGCATGGTGATCTCCTTGCCGTCCACATTGCCGCCGGGGCCCACCGCGACCACTTCCGCAACCTGCGGTTTTTCCTTGGCCGTGCCGGCCAGGATGATGCCGCCCTTGGACATTTCATTCATTTCGTCGTTCTTAATCACGACGCGATCGCCGAGAGGCTTAATCTGCATGGTGTGTACCTCCTTGTTATTGCTTTTGTTAGCACTCATCTTTGGCGAGTGCTAACCAACGTGGATAAGTTTATAATAGAACGCTTGTCCTTGCAAGAGGGAAGAACAGGGGAAATTCCATATAATTTACGGAAAATTAAGATTTTTACAACAATTCTCCCGAATTCTATTGTTCTCTCGTGTTTTTTCCAGATTTCGGTTTTCGATACAATGTGTTACAATGGTTCCATGAAAAAAACGCTATTGGCCTGGTATGACGGCGCGAAGCGGGATCTGCCTTGGCGCGGGACGCGAGACCCGTACGCCATATGGGTGTCGGAAATTATGCTGCAGCAGACGCGCGCGGAGACGGTGATCGCCTACTGGACGCGCTTCCTTGAAAAGTTTCCCACCGTGCGGGCGCTGGCTGACGCGCCGGAGCAGGAGGTCTTGAAGGCTTGGGAAGGGCTAGGGT
The DNA here is from genome assembly GCA_009787135.1 of Bacillota bacterium. Taxonomy (GTDB): domain Bacteria; phylum Bacillota; class Clostridia; order Christensenellales; family Aristaeellaceae; genus Avichristensenella. Next base: position 14,193 of record WRGP01000221.1, read on the forward strand.
ATTACAGCCGGGCGCGCAACCTGCTGCGATGTGCCGGGGCGGTGTGCGAGCGGCATGGCGGCCAGTTTCCGCAAAGCCTTGAGGCGCTTCGAAAGCTGCCCGGCATTGGGGAGTATACGGCCGGCGCGGTCGCGAGCATCGCGTTTGGCCTTCGCGTGCCCGCTGTGGACGGCAATGTGGAGCGCGTCGTCTCGCGCCTTGCGGGCATTCGGGAGGATGTGGGCGTCCCGTCCGTCGGGCGGGCCTTGCGCGGCCGGGCCGCGGCGCTCGTGCCGCCGGATCGCCCCGGCGATTTCAATCAGGCCATGATGGAGCTTGGCGCGCGCGTCTGCCAGCCCGCGCCGCGGTGCGGGGAATGCCCCGTTTCCGCCTGGTGCGACGCGTATGCGGCGGGAGACGCGGACGCGCTGCCGGTCAAGCAGCGCAAGGCGGCTCAGCGTGTGCTGCCGCGCGGCGTGGCGCTGGTGTTTTGCGGGGGCCGCGTGCTGCTCCATCAGCGCGAGGAGAGGCTTTTGCGGGGGTTGTGGTGTTTTCCGGGGTTTGATCAGGCGATAAACGGCAAAGAAGTGGAGAGGTGTCTTCGGAAACTTGGCGTTCAAGCGCGATATGTGGAGACATTAGGGCATGCGCAGCATGCGTTTACCCATTTGATTTGGGAGATGGCGCTGTTTTTGTTTGAGGCGGACGATGATGTTTGCCCGGAGGGCTGGCGCTGGGCGGATCGCGATGCGCTGGAGAATTTGCCGCTGCCTACGGCCATGAAGGCTGCGCGGAGGATGGCGGGCGAGCGGTTGGGGGAGGGGGGATGCCGGGGGG
>WRGP01000222.1 GCA_009787135.1 Bacillota bacterium
GGGGGAGGGGGTCGGAGGCCTCCGCGGAAACGGCCGTCCAGGAGGAAAGGAGAAGCGTGACAGCTAAAACGGCTGTCAGGGCACGTTTGATGATGCGCATTGTGATCCCTCCAAATTGATACTTTGTTTGATTTATCATAGCACAAGTGTGCGGTAACCGCAACCATTGGCAAAGTAAATACAGCGAATATAGCTTGAATAAAGGATGTTTTTTGCCCGCCAGCCGTCACCGCCGAAGACAGCGCAGCAAGGAACCCGGCGCCCGCGCCGGAAGACAGCGGGGCGGCCGCGCGCGGGCAAAACGCCGTCAGCGCCGGGGGTTGGCTTGACAATCACTCTCTTTTCACGTTATTATAGAAATGGTTTCAAAGGGATACTTCTATATTGCCATATGAATCTTCTTTGCTAAAGGTGTTTTCTATGGTAAGAAATGATGGTGAGTTGTGTTTGAACACGACAAGGATGCCCACAAAGCAAAGGCTTCTGCTTTGCGCCGCGGTCTCTTTTGCCGAAAAAGGGTTTACCGAAACGTCCATGCGCGAATTGGCGGCGGCTATCGGCGTAAAAACAGCCTCTTTATACAATCACTTTCCATCCAAAAACGCGATATTGGATCATATGCTGGCCGAATATTCGCAGCACAGCGCCGCGAACTTCAACCGCCGGTCCATACTGGATGAACTTCGCGAGAACCCCACGGCCGAGGGCATCGTGAACTGTTTGCAGACATCGTTTGACAGCGCCGTGGTGGAATACGACCTCAAGATTCTCTGCGTGATATTGCAGGAGCAGTACCGCAATCCGGTCATGCGCGAGTATGTGTCTCAAAATATGATCCTGTTCGCGGAAAACAATCTGCTGAAGGTGATAAACGCGCTGAAAGAGCTGGGCGTCATCCGCCAAGACGCGGACCCGGATTTTTGGATGAAGGCTTGTTCCAGCCTGTTTTATGCTTTTGCCAGCCGCTATTTGCTGGGGATTGGAGATGCTTCGCCCCATTATTCCGGCATGGATATGCTCGGCATGTTACGGGCTCTTTTTGAAAGAATGCTGGCCGAGAATCGCGTGTAGGGGTGGCCGGCGATGAAAGAAAAACCAATATGCGCCGTGTGATACGGCACTGCCGGGCGTGAACGTTTCACGCTATTTTGCGGCAGATGCGACGGCAAATCTCGCGGATCTTTTTCCGGCGATGCCGCGCGGGCTTACCGTTAAACCTGTCGCAAAATAGCGTTGCGCCTCCCGGGGGGAGATGGGGGATTGCTTTGCGGCGCGGCTTTCAGCCCGCTTCCGCCGTTTTGCGTCACTTGATAGACCCTTCCACCATGCCTTTGATAATGTACTTCTGCGCGAAGAGAAACAAGACGATCACCGGCAGCATGGCCATGAACGTCGCGGTCAGAATTAAATCCCACTGCTTGACATAGGAGCCGACAAAGCTCTGCACAGCCAGCGGAAGCGTCTTGACTATGCCGTTGGAACTGAGCACCATCAAGGGCAGGAGGTAACCGTTCCAGATCCAGATGCCGTTTAGAATCAGCACCGTGATGACCACGGGCTGCAGGATCGGGAACACGATGCGGAAAAACGTCGCCGCCTGCGTGCAGCCGTCAATGGTCGCCGCCTCTTCCAATTCGAGCGGCACATTCTTATCAGTGTTGGGATAAACGGCTATTCGGCCTCGCCCGCCAGCACGCGCCGCTCCCGCTCCTCACGAAACTGGTTCGCGTACAGGTTATAATAAACGCCCCGCTTTCCCAGCAGCTGCCTGTGGGTGCCATCCTCAAGGATCTTCCCGCCGTCAATGACCAAAATACGGTCCGCGCTGCGGATGGTGGAGAGCCGGTGCGCGACGATGAACGAGGTCCGCCCCCTGAGCACTTCGCGAATGGCCGCCTGGATTTTTTGCTCCGTCTCCGTATCCACAGACGACGTGGCCTCGTCCAGCACGAAGATGCGCGGATCGGCCAGGATGGCGCGGGCAAAGGAGATCAGCTGCTTTTCGCCCGTGGACAGGCGGTTGCCGCCCTCTCCCACGTCTGTTTTGAACCCCTTTTCCAGCTTGCCAATGAACGCGTCCGCGCCGGCCAGCCGGGCCGCGGCTTCCACCTCCTCATCCGTGGCGTCCAGCCGGCCGTAGCGGATGTTGCCGGCAATCGTGCCGCTAAACAGGTGCGGCGACTGCAGCACGTAGCCCAAGTTTGCCTGCAGCCAAAGCTGGGAGCGCTCTCTTGTATCCACGCCGTCGATCTTCACGCTGCCCACGTCCGGCTCATAAAAGCGGCAGACAAGGTTGACAATCGTGGATTTCCCGCTGCCCGTCTCGCCCACCAGGGCAATCGTCTGGCCGGCCTTCACCGTAAGGCAGAAATCCTCCAATACCGCTTCGCCTTCTTTATATGTAAACGAAACGTGGTCAAAGTCAATGTCGCCATGGATGGGCGGCCAGTTTTCTCCTTTGGGCGCGAAGCTGTCGCCGTACCGTTCAACGACCTCCGGCGTGTCTTTAATCTCAGGCTCGGTTTCCAGCAGCGTCATCACGCGTTCCGCCGCCGCCTGCGCGGATTGCAGCTGCGCGAAAATACGGGCGACCTGGTGTATGGGCTCAAAGAAATTGATCGTATACGAGAAGAAAACCTGCAGCGTGCCAAGGGAAATCGCCATGGTGAACACGTCGTATCCGCCTTTCCAGAGCGCGTAGGCCGTGGCGGTCATGCTCAGGGAGATGACAATCGGCAGATAGATAGCCGACAGCGTGGCCGCACGCACGGACGACCCCCGCATCTTGCGCGTCAAGACCGTAAATTCTTCATAGTTCGCTTCCTCCCGCACAAGGGTTTTTGTCGTCTTGGCGCCCATGATGCCCTCGTTGAACGCGCCCGTAATCTGGCTGTTCGTCTTACGCACCTCACGGTAGCTCTTCAGGATCCGCTTTTGAAAATACCAGCTTACCGCCGCAAGCGGCGGAAGCGCCGACATGACCGCCAGCGCCAGCTTCCAATGCACCCGGAACATCGCTATGCCCATAAAGACGGTAACGAACGTACCCCAGCACAGGTCCAGCAGGGACCAGGCGATCGTATCGGCCAGGCGCTGCACATCGCTTGTCATGCGGGACATGATGTAGCCCGTGGGCGTGCGATTGTAGTAAGAAAGCGAAAGCTCCTGCAGCCTTTCAAACGCCAGCTTTCGGATGAGGTAGCACAGGCCGACCTCAACCTTGCCGCAAAGGCGTATGAACCCATAGATATTCGCTGTCTGGACCACCACGAGGAATATATATCGGATGGAAAACCAAACGAATCCCTCCGTGGTCCCACGGGCGATAAATTTGTCAATGGCCTCGCGCGTCATAAGAGGGAACACCGCGTCAATCAGCGCCGCCAACGCCATCAGCGCCACTATGGCCCAAAGGTGCTTATGGTATGGCCTGGCATACCGAAGCAGCCTTTGCCATAGCGACGCGTCAAAACGCGCCGAATAGTCCTTCTCTTCCCAATCCTGCATGGGGCATCACCTCCCGTATCTGCTGTCTTTGCCCGGATTCTTCGTTCCGCCCGCCTAACCCGCGTTTCATGCGGGTGTTTCTACGCCAGCTCCCCGGCGTCCTCTCCAAATTCCTCATCCATTGCGCTTTGGATCTGATAAATGCGCTGATACAGCCCGGGCCGCGCTATCAGCTCCGCGTGCGTACCCTGCTGGGCGATCCTGCCCTGGTCGAGCACGAGGATGCGGTCCGCCTCCGCGAGCGTCGTAATCCGGTGTGAAATGATGAACGTCGTCACGTTCCCGCGCTTTTTCAAAAGCCCGGCCCGAATCGCGGCGTCGGTTTGTGTGTCCACGGCGGACAGCGAATCGTCAAACACCAAAATGTCATTTTCCTTCATCAGCGTGCGGGCAATGGCGATCCGCTGCTTTTGCCCGCCGGACAGGGTCACGCCCCGTTCGCCCACGAGCGTCTCGTAGCCCTTCTCGCTCTCGCGGATGAACCCGTCGGCCTGGGCTACGCGGGCGGCTTCAAAAATCTCCTCCTCCGTACGCCGCTTGCGGGCAATGCCCACGTTATCCTTGATGGTCTTGCTGTAGAGAAAGGGCTCCTGCAGCACCAGGCCCACGCGGCTGCGCAAGTGGTGTTTTTCAATTTTTTCCAGCGGATGCCCGCCGATGGAGATGCGGCCGCAGGTGGGTTCATACAGCCGCTGCAGCAGATGCACCAGCGTTGATTTGCCGCCTCCCGTGGCGCCGAGGATGGCGACCGTTTCGCCTCCCCTGACGGTGAACGACACGTGTTCGAGCACCGGACGCTTCTCCTCATAGGCAAAACTCACATCGTCAAAGACGATATCGCCGGACAGGCTCGGCCTGACGCTGTCCGCGTCTTCCCGCTCCGGCGGCTGGCGCAGGATCTCGTCGATGCGCTCCAGCGATATGAGCGATTTGCCCGCGTCCGAAAGAATACGCCCCAGCTGGCGCACCGGCCAGAGGACCATGCCGAGGTAGCTGAGAAACACGGACAGCGTGCCCACGGTGATCCTGCCGTTTGACGCGTAGACCACGCCCGCCAGCAAGCCCGCCCCGATCTGCGCCATGGTGAGCAGATCCGATGTGCTCCAATACACGGCCAGAAGCCACAGCACCTTGCCGTTCTTCCGGCGCAGATCGGAGGATATGGCGTCGAACTTCTCCGCCTCATGGCGCTGACGGCCAAACGCGCGCACCACGCGCATGCCGGTCAGGTTTTCCTGCAGTACCGCGCTGAGCTTGCCCTCCGCCTCGTCCGATATTTTGAAATGCTTGATGACCTGCTTGAAAAACAGGTACGCAAACAGGAACAGCGGGATGATCATGCCCGTGGAAATGAGCGTGAGGCCTGCGTCTTTGGCGAGTAAAACGGTGATGGCAATGCCGATCATCAGCACGGAACCGAACGCTTCCATCAGCTGCGAGGCGAGAAAGCGGTTCGTGGTCTCTACATCCGACGTGCAGCGCTGGATCAGATCGCCTGTCTCCGCCTTGACGTGGTAGTTATAGCTCAGGCGCTGCAGATGCCCGTAGAGGCGTTCCCGCAAATCCAGGGACGCTTTCTCCGCCGCCTGTGCGTTGGCGCGGCCGCGGACGTACATGAAGGCGCTGCGCACCACGCTCAGCGCGACGAGTAAAGCCGCCACAATCCACAGGTTTTGGACAACATATTCGCGCCCGCCGATGGATTCAAACGCCCGCACCACAAAGCGCGGCGCGTTCAACGGCTTTGCGTCAAGGACCGCGTCGATCGTTTCCGCCATGATGAGCGGCGTCGCCAGGGCAATGACCACGCTAAAAAGGGTTCCGATCATAGCCTGTCCGTACTGCCGCCTGTTCTCCCAGATCAACGACAGCATCAGGCGCATACGCCGTGTTTCCATGATTCCCACATCCCTTCGCAAGTGTGGATTTTTCATTTCTTTCCATAATAAAAAGCCGCCGGGGCGCTGTACGCATGCTCCCGGCGGCCATACATTCCGTTTCGTCAACGAAAAGATGGACCTGAATGAAGGCGCGCACGATGAACCGGGAACGCGATACCGCTATGCTTGAACCAGCCGCGATTCATGCTTGACATTTTGGCGCCTCCTTTCCTTTCGTTTTTGTTTGTTTACACAAGTAAAAATTATACACAGCTGCAAGTTTGCTGTCAACCCTAAATTTGGATTTTTGCATGCCGGAAATAAGGAATTGAATGGAAATGGCGTCAATCCTCCCGCAGCTTTACGGCCTTTGCCGCCTTGCGGCGGTTCTCCTCGCTCATGGCCGCGTAGTGCTTGCGCGTGGTGTTTACATCGGCATGGCCAAGCACGTCGGCTACCAAATAGATGTCGCCGGTGCTTCTATACAGTTCCGTTCCGTACGTGCTGCGAAGCTTGTGCGGGCTGATCTTCCGCTTGAGCGGAGCGGCCGCGGCGGCATATTTTTTGACCAGGTTTTCCACCGCGCGCTGCGTGATGCGCCGGCGCTGCAGGGAGAGAAACAGCGCGTCCTCATGGCCTTCCAATGCCTTTATTCCCTTGCGTTCCTTGATATAGCGAAGCAGCGCGCCGGCCACCTCGTCGGAGAAGTAGAGGATCATCTCCTTGCCGCCTTTGCGGGTGACGAGAAAGGCGTTCTCTTCAAAATTCATGTCATACAGGTTCAGGCCCACGCACTCGCTCACGCGAATGCCTGTGCCAAGCAGGAGGGAGAGGAGGGCCACGTCACGGCCGCGCGTGCGCTCCGTGTATTTTTTTTGCCGCTCGCCAAACGCTTCGCCGCTTTCCGCAAGGTCAAGCATGCGGGCCACCTCGTCCGGCTCCAGGCGCAAAATGGCCTTGTCATGCAGCCTTGGCAGCGACACAAGCTCCGCGAGATTGCCCTCTATATATTTATTTTTAAATAAATAATTATAAAAAGAACGCAGGGCGCAGAGCTTTCGCATTTTGCCATGTTCGGCGTTTTCTATCGCGCGCTCCGGGGCCAGCGGGGTATCATGCGGGTTTCGCGAATTGAAGTCAGGCTGCTTATAATACAGGGTGAGGTAGTTTGGATAGCGCTCAAGGTTCGAAAGCGTAATCGCGCGGATATCCGCAAGCGATATTGCCACGCGCGTTTTGCCGGCAAAAGCGGGCGTCTCGTGAATCAGGTAATCGAAGAAGACGCGCAGGTCATATAGGTACGCAAGCCTGGTCAGGGCCGCGGATTGATCCTCAAGGGAGAAAATAAAATCGCCGACAATCGCGGGCATTTCGCGTAACAACGCGCGGATAAGCTCCGTATGCCGCTTCGCGGCGGCCTTTGCGTAGGGAATGCCGGGCTGGCTGGGCATGGACGCCTCCTGACGAATGAGATAGATCGCATGATAGCACAGACGGCGAAACCTGTCAATCTATTCGTAAAAGTCTTCTTTTGCGAATAGATTTAACGCGCTACATCTCATGCGAAGAAAAAAGGCTTGTTGGTTTGGCCAAACGGTCGCGTTATTGGGAAACATTCACTCCGCCTTCTCTTCCGCCTTCAAACTGCTCAGATATTCCTGAACAGCGGCTTTCGCCAACGCATCGCACCGGTTATTATCCGCGTTGTCCGCGTGGCCGGCAACCTTCACAAACTTGACCTCATGCCCATGTTTTTTGATGGACATCAGCAGAATCCTCCATAGATCCTGATTTTCCACAGGCTGCCTGGCGGCGTTCTTCCACCCGTTTGCCTGCCAGTTATCGATCCAGCCCTTTTCAAACGCGTTGACAAGGTACGCCGAATCAGAACAGACCGTTACCCTGCACGGCGTCTTCAGCGCCGCGAGCCCCTCAATGACCCCCATCATCTCCATGCGGTTGTTGGTGGTGCCCGCCACAGAACCGCTCATTTCCATCACGTGTTCGCCGTACCGCAGCAGCGCGGCCCACCCGCCCGGGCCCGGATTGCCCGAGCAGGCGCCGTCCGTGTAGAGGGTTACTTCTTTCATATATGTCACCCTTTCTCCAATCCCCGCACCTTCCTCACGCAAGCGTCCACCGCGTCCATCACGCCGGCGCGCAGGCCGCCCTTTTCCAGCGCGTAGACCGCCTCAATGGTCGTTCCGCCGGGCGAACAGACCGCGTCCTTGAGCGCGGCGGGATGTTCCCCCGTCTCCAGCACCATGCGGCCCGCGCCCACCATGGTCTGGCTGGCCAAGGTATATGCCAGATCCCTTGGCAGCCCATGCCGGACGCCCGCGTCCGCCAGCGCCTCGATGAACAGGTACGCATACGCCGGCCCGCTGCCGCAAATGCCCGTCACCGCGTCAAAGAGCGCCTCCGGCACGACCGCCACACGGCCGCAGGCGGACAGCGCCCGCGACAGGGCCTCAAAGCGCGCTGGTTCTATCGTGTGATTGGCCGCCATGGCGATCACCCCTTCGCCAACCAGCGCCGGGGTGTTTGGCATGGCCCTGACGATGCCGGCCGCCTTCGGCAGCGCCTGCGCGAGCATTGCCTGGGTCCAGCCCGTGACAATGGACAGGATATCGCCCATGGCTTCTACTTCCTTGGATAGCTGCTCCAGCAGGGCCTTCGTATCCTTGGGCTTGACGGCCAGCACGATGGTGCCGGCCTGCCTTGCCAATTGGGCGGCGCTCCCGGCCGTTTGCACGCCAAGTTCCCTGGCGGCATCCATGCGCGCCTGGCTTATATCAAACGCGGTCAGATCCGCCGGGGACATTCCCCCGCTGATCATTCCCCGCATCAATGCGGAGGCCATGTTGCCCGCACCGATAAAACCGATCATCACAATCACTTCTTCCTTATTTTGGTGTGTCCAATTCCCACTCACCGCGCAAAACCGCCAGGCGTTCGGCCGTAAACGCTTCCAGCGTATACCCCATATCCGCCATATACTCCGCGACCTCCGCCCCCACATACCGCAGATGCCACGGCTCAAAGGCGATCCCCGTCTCCGCTTCCTTGCCCTCCGGATAGCGCAGGATGAACCCAAAGCGGCCGCAATTGGCCGCCATCCACTGCGCTTCGGGCGTCTTGGCGAAGTTGGCGTTGAACTTGGAGCCGATCCATGCCTTGCTGATGACATCCATGCCAAGGCCCGTTTGGTGGTCGGACGCGCCCTCCTTCTGCACCAGGCCGTCGTCCTTGCCGCCATTCTTCTTAAGCCGGTTATAATACATAACCTCCTGCGTGCGGTAATCACGATACGCGTTGTGCAGGTATAAATAGACGCCCTCCGCTTCCGCGGCGTCAAACATCCGCCGAAGGGCCTCGCTGGCCACATCGCGCAGCATCATCGCGGAGCTGGACACCTTGCGCACCGTCGCTTTGACCAGCGTGCTTTCGTCGGGATACGATTTGTCCAGCAAAAACTCTCTGTTCACCAGGCGCAGCACATCCAGCGGATCTTCCAGTATTGCCCGGGGAATGGGATAGGTCCACACTCCCTCATCCCCCGCCGCCGGCGCCTCCGCCGGCGCCGGGGCGCCGAAGCTAAAAGCGGATGGTATGCCAGCCTCCCCGGCGGCAGCCGCGCCCGCAAAACCACAGAGCAAGCATAACACGCCCGCCAGCGCGATGATCGTCTTTTTCATGTGTTCCTCCTATTCATACGCTGCCTCCGCCATCTCCATAAGCAGATGGTATTCCTCAAACGTAATGTCCAGCGCGTACACCTGCATGGCGGCCTCCACGCCGACATACCGCAGGTGCCATGGCTCCCAGGCGTACCCGGTGATCTTGGTCTTGCCCTGCGGATAGCGGATGATAAACCCGTAGCGCTGCGCGTTCTCCGCGACCCATTTCCCTTCGGGCGACTCGGCAAACGCCCGCGAGAGGCCCTTTTTCAGCGTGGTCTGCCCGTTGATATCCATGGCCAGCCCAAGCTGATGCTCGGATGTGCCGGCTGTCGCCACGGTGCGCATGGCCTGCCGCTCCCCCACCTCCGCCGCCTTGCTTTGGAAGAGGCGTTTTTGCGTGTAGTAGGAGCGATAGCCCGATACGGCATAGAGCGTGATACCCTCCCTTTGCGCCGCCTGGAAAAGCTTTTCCAGCGCGGCCGCCGCCTCCGGCCGAAGGGTTATGTTTTCCTCCTTGCCCGGCGCGGGCAACACGTTCGGACGCACGAGCGGCTCCGGGACGTACGCAAAGCCAACGGGATGCTCGCGGTTGACCAGCAGCAGGACATGCTCCGCGTCGCCCGGCGGGATACTCCCGCCCATGCCCGTAACCGCCAGAATAAACGCCAGCACCGCGGACAAAGACCTGGCTTCCAACCCCATTCCCCCTCATGTCTTTTGTATTGACCTTCCATTCTATTCCACCTGTTCCATTGGACGAAGCGCGCCTTGTCCAAGTTCCATCAGCACGCGATCCAGCAGTACCTTCTCAAGCTGAACCGTTACAAGCGTGCCGTCCTCCGCATACTGCTCATCCAGCACCAGACCGCCGTCATGCAGCCTGGATAGCAGCGTGCCGCGGGCATAGGGAACCAACAGTCGGACGGTATGTTTTGAGGCCGTCAGCCGCGCCACGATCTCCCGGGTCAACGCTTCGGCGCCTTCCCCCGTTCGGGCGGACAGGGCCAGGCTCCCCGCCATCGGCGGCTCCTCTTCCACCTTGTCCATTTTGTTCAGCACGTTGATCATGGGCTTTTCGCGCACGCCCAGTTCCGCGAGCACCTGCAGAACGACCTCCTGCTGGCCGTACACGTCCTTTGAAGACGCGTCGTTCACGATCACCAGCAGATCGGCCAGCACAGCCTCCTCCAAAGTGGAACGAAACGCGTCCACCAACGCGTGAGGCAGCTTGCGGATAAAGCCCACCGTGTCCACAAGCAGAAACTCCCCGCCTTCGGCCATGGGCACGCGGCGCGTCACAGGGTCCAGGGTGACAAACAGCTTGTCTTCCGCAAGGGCGTCCGCGCCGGAGAGCAGGTTCAGCAGCGTGGATTTGCCCGTGTTGGTATACCCTACAAGCGCGACAACCGGGATTTCGCGCTTATCCCTGCGGGAGCGCTGGGTAACCCGCTGGCGGGCAAGTTCGGCGACCTCGGCGCGCAAATCGGCAAGGCGCCTTCGGATGCGCCGCCGGCTGACTTCCAGCTTTGTTTCGCCCGGACCGCGCGTGCCAATGCCGCCGCCAAGCCGTGACAGCGACACACCCTCGCCGATCAGGCGCGGAAGCTGGTAGGCAAGCTGGGCCATTTCCACTTGCAGCTTGCCCGCGTGCGACCGCGCGCGCTGCGCGAAGATGTCCAAGATGAGCGTGGTGCGGTCTATGATCTTCGCGCCCACGATCCTTTCCAGGTTGCGGGTTTGGCTGCCGGTCAGCTCGTCGTCCACGATCACCAGATCGCAGTCCAAGCCCTGCGCGTCCAGCGCGAGGCGCTCGGCCTTGCCGCTGCCGATATAGGTCGCGTTGTCGGGCTTGTCGCGCTTTTGCAGCAGGATATCAACGACCTGCGCGCCCGCGGTCTCCGCCAGGGAGCGGAGTTCCTCCAGGGATTCAATGCTTTCCACGCCCACGAGAATGGCGCGCTCAGGGCCCGATTCTTCCTCCTGGCTGCCGCGCTGCAGGAGACGGTCGCTTTCCTCAATCCGCCGCATCCATTCCGCCTGCGGCATCTGCGAGAGCGCGATGACGCCCGTGACCTCCGTCTGCAAAGCGCCGTTTACCCTTTCGCCCAGGAACCCCGCCTGTATGCCCGTGGCAAGGCCGTTGACGACGCCAATGGCGGCCATGGCGTCAAGCTTCAGGCTGATGAGCGCCTGCAAATCCACCTCCGAAAGCTCCGGCGTCCCGCCGGGGTGCGTATGGATGCACCGCACGCCGGACAGGCGTTTCAGGCTCCTGCGCAGCCGCACTTCCGGCAGGGGGACGCTGTCATTTTTGCCAATGGTGACGTCCAGCACATCCCCGGGCCGGCTGATGTAGACGGACACCTCGCGCCGGAGCTGCGCGGTAAACCCCGCGAGCTTGCTCACGAGCTCCGGCGGCGCGAAAGTATCCTCGTCGAATTCCATGTCATACAGGGCGTCCATTTGCGCAAGGAGCGTCTCGCGGATGCCCTCCGTGTTGCCGTGTACCATAGGGCTCCTTCCCAGCCTATAGGCGGCCGTTTCATCAAAGCTGTATTCGCCCGAATGTCACCCGTTCAAATTTGCAGACCACGCAAAGAAGGCTTTTCTTTGCTTCTTTCTTTTCCGCCGAAAAGAAAGAAGACATCCCCTAGCCCGTTTTCCGCTTCCCCACCTGATCCAGCAGCGCCTTAATGCCGCTCTGCCCCGCCCTGTACAGCGGCCCGATAGCGTTCAGGCGCGCGCCATTTAAGAGCAGCACGGCCGTGGTGCCATTCTTTATGTCCATCCATGCCTCGCAAAGCGCGCCGTAAGCCGTGCCCTGATGTCCCCAGAACTCGCGCCCTTGCGCGAACACGCCCGCCTCCGCGCAGGCGACGCCAAGGCCGCGCCCCGCGTCACACATGACGCTGCCGATACGATTCTGCCGCACGAACAAATCCGGGTCAGTCTCCGGCAGGGCCTGAAAAATCCTGAGCAGGTCCGGCGCGGAGATCATCAGCTTGCCGGCCGGGACGTTATAGTGGGCGCGCGGGTTCGGCGTTTCGTCCAAAGGCTGCGCGGCAATGGCGGCCGCTTCATACGCAAGCCGGCGGCCCGGCACGCGGTAACAGTTGGCCATACGATCCTTGCGGACAATGCGCTGCGGATGAAAAGACGCGTCTATGGAAAGCGGCGCGAAAAACGTTTGGCGGATGAAATCGTCAAATAGCATGCCGGTTGCCGCCTCGATCAGCATGCCCACAACACCGGCGCCCAGGTTGCTGTACGCAAAACGGGTGCCCGGCGCGTAGGGCAGAAAACTTCGCGGCAGCAGGGTATCCAGCGGCATGGCCTCCGGCGTAAACAGCACTGTATCGTAGAGCGGCGCGTCGCTTAGCGCCGCGGTGTGCGTGAGCAGCTGGCGCAGGGTAACGGGCCTTCCGGCGGAAAAGCCGAGCACTTCGGCAATATCGCCGTCCAGCGCAAGCTTCCCTTGCCGCACCAGGCGGAGCGCCGCCGCCGCGCCCAAAACCTTTGAAATGGAAGCGACGCGAAAGATGGTATCCTGCCGCACCGGTACACTGTTTTCGCGCGTTTCTCCAATGACGGCGTCGCCGCCGCAAGCAAAAAACGGCGCCTCTCCCCTGCCCGCCGCCGCGGCGCTGTATCCTACCGGCGAATAGGGCGCGAGCGCCGAAGCCAAATCTTTTGCCGGCGGCATCAAGCGCAGCCGAAGCTTCAAAACGGTGCGCGCGGGCCTCGGTATGCTCTTCATCCCCGCCTCCCCTTCCACGGGCGCGCCATAGCATTCTCGCAGGGCTCATTCTCTTATCAAAGACACCGCTCAGGACGCGCCAACCGATTTGTGCCTTTTGATCTTGTGAGCGGTCTTGACCCACTTGTTTTGCAGGCGATGCCGGAAAAAACCGACGGTTTGCGCCAGCGAAACATTGACAAGGTTTACCAAATCGCTCAGGAGAATAAACGGAAGCTGCCGCAGGCGGAACGCACGGTTGTTGTCCAGCTTCTCAGACCACCAATACAGCAGCACCAGGCTATAGAGAACAATCAGCATGGTCGGCGCGGCAAGCAGCGCGTACCGCCAGAACTCCGTGCCGGTATTGCCTGCCTTGATGCCCATTTTCGCCGCGTTGATAGCCGCGTTGATGGCGGAACCATAGAGGAGCGGGCGAATCGCCTGCAGCAAAAAGGATAGCAGGAAACTGAAGACCATGACAGGCCCTACCATGGAGTACATGTACGTGAAAATGGAAATCGCTTCGGCAAAGGAAATTTTGCCGCCGAGCCACGCGGTTACCAGGCGCGGCGTGTTGCGCAGCGCCACAAACCAATGGCCCTGCGCCCAGCGGAGCCTCTGCCGGAAGGACGCCACTATGTTGGTAGGCTTTTCATCGTAGATTCGCGCGACATGATTCCAAAGGATGCGCCCGCCGCTGAGCGTGACGTCCACCTGCATCTCAAAATCTTCTGTCAGCGACATGGCCGTCCACCCGCCCCGCGCTTTCACATAGCTTGTCCGAATGGCAAAGCCTGTCCCACCCGCCGAGGCGTTCAGCCCAAGCCTATACTTCGAGAGGTTCATAAAGCGGTTTGTGATGGTATAGTTTACATGATAAAACAGCGCGACAAGCCCTTCACGGTTTTTGCTGCCCAAATAGCACTGGATGATCTCCGGCTCGCCTTCGCTTATGTACTGGCTGTTCACCTCGGACAGGATGTTCGCGTCCATCAAATTGTCCGCGTCAAAGATCATCAGCAGGTCGTACCGCCCGGCATAGTCCGGCAAAGCGTCGAGCGCTTTGCGAAGGGCGATGGGCTTGCCCGTCGGCGCGTTTTGATTCTCTTTATGGGTTTCTATCACGTTGGCGCCAAGCGCGCGCGCGATGTCCGCGGTCTGATCCGTGCAATTGTCCGCGATAATATAGGTGTCGTATAGCGATTGGGGATAATCCAGCGAAGCAAGGCTGCGCACCATATCGGCAATGACCGCCTCTTCGTTATGCGCGGGCACAAGGATCAAAAAGCGCGCCTTTGGATCCTGCGCGGCATACGCGCGCGCGCCCGCCCGCTTGAAACCAAAAAGGCTAAGGTACAGATGATACGCCAGAAGGAGTGTCATCCATACGTTGGCAAACAGCACAAGCGCCTCTAAAAACCATGCGATTGTCTTCATGCGGCCTCCCTTTTGCCCGGCAAACTGCTATAAAGCGACTTCATAGGCCAGCCATGGCGCGGCCTTCTTTGGTATGATTGCCCATTTATGATCGCTTTACCCTTGCTGACGCCAACTTCAAAACCCCGGGGATTGTCAAAGGGCCTCAGCCCCTTGATTTGATTGCAATCCGGCATTGGCAGTTTCGCCCTGAAACGCCTGAAAATCCCTAAGGATTTTCCGCCTTGCGTCATTCCCCGAAAACCCGCGGCTTTTCAGAGGCTGACGTTCCCTGGCCCTGCCGCCCGCATGCACTGCACGTCGATTGCGCGCAAGTAACATGCGGTGCATACGGGGGCCGTGCGCATTATAGCACAACGTTTTGCAGCATACAATAGTTGGGAGGTGATTGGTTTGAGCCTATCAGAATTAAAAGCAAAAAAGGTGGTCAACGTCTGCGACGGCAAGTGTATTGGCAAGGTGATGGATATTGAGTTCAATCCAGAGACGGGCGTGGTAGAGGCGCTCGTCGTGCCGGGCGAGTTTGATTTTGTGGCGCTGCTCCGCGGGGAGAAGCGCGGGCTTATCATCCCCTGGTGCCAGATATGCTGTTTGGGGGACGATATTATCCTCGTGCAGGTAAAGGACGATCTGCCCATCTGACGGATCCATCCTCCGATGCATAAAGAGAAGCGTTCAAAACATTTTTGAGCGTTATCTTTACGCGGCGTTTTCTTTCCATTATAATAATACCGAAGTTCTTTTGAGGAAGCGAGAAAGGAAGCGCCTGCAGATGAAATGTATTTATTGCAATGGAACCGACAGCCGCGTCGTGGACTCCCGCCCCACGGAGGAGGGCAACGCCATCCGCCGCCGCCGGGAGTGTGAATCCTGCGGCCGGCGTTTTACAACGTATGAAAAGGTGGAGGCCGTGCCGCTGCTTGTCATCAAGAAGGATGGAAGCCGCGAGGCGTTTGACCCGGAAAAAATCCGCCGCAGTATCGTCAAGAGCATTGAAAAGCGGTCCGTATCCATGCCGGAGGTGGACCGGCTCGTGCGGGAGGTGGAGATGCAGGCGTACAACGCGCTGGATCAGGAGATAACCTCCATGGCCATTGGGGAAATGGTGATGGAAGGGCTCCGCAAAATGGATGAGGTCAGCTACGTCCGCTACGCGTCGGTCCACCGCCAGTTTCGCGAGATATCGTCGTTTATGGCCGAGCTGGAAAAACTGCTGAAAGAGGAGACGGATGATGATGATGATTAGTCAGTTGAGCGGAATATCACCCAGTTTGTTTTTAATAAAGACAAACGAGCCGCGTCCTGCGACCCAGCTCGTTTCTCTTTATGCGTCTGCCCCTATCATGGCAGCTTTTTCCGACTTATGGCGAATGGATCTCAAAGCCGATCGTTAATTGTCACGGCAGCCGTCACGGCAGCCTTCACGGGAAAAATCAACGCCGTCAAAATCAAATTCCTCACGCTTCCTGCCGCCGCAGCCGCACCCCTCA
>WRGP01000223.1 GCA_009787135.1 Bacillota bacterium
GGCCGGCATGGGCCTGTGGCTTTCCATGGTGGTCAAGCCAAAGGTTCCCCAGGCGGAGTACCCGATGCTCGCCTTCGCGGCGGCGCTTGCGGCCGCGGACGCGGTGCGCGTGGCGGCCGGTGTAGACGCGCGGATCAAGTGGCCCAATGACCTCCTTTTTGGCGGCCGTAAGCTTGCCGGCATTCTGGCCGAAAAGGAAGGCGGCGCGGCTGTGATCGGCATTGGCGTCAACGTGCGGCAGAAAAAAGAGGATTTTCCGCCGGAGCTGCGCGAAAGCGCCGTTTCTTTGGAGATGATAACAGGGAAACCGGTTTCGCCGGACGCGCTGGAGAGGGCGCTGTTTTCCGAGCTGGAGCGGCGCATAGAGGGCTGGAACTTTATGCGGGAATACGCGAGCCGGTGCGACACGATTGGCAAGGCGGTGCGCGTGGCGGAGGCGGACAAGGAATACGCGGGCGTCGCGGAGGGCTTGGACGCGCTGGGCGCGCTTCTGGTGCGCGACCAGCAAGGCGCGCTCAGGCGCGTGCTCGCCGGCGACGTATCCGTCAGGATGTAGCGATAAGGGGGAGTGCTCGGTGATTTTGGGCATCGGCCTGGACCTGTGCGAGGTAGGGCGCATGGAGGAAGCGCTTTGCGACGCGCGCTTTTTGGGGAAATATTTCGCGCCGGAAGAGCAGGCGTACATTCAACAGCGGGGGAAAGGCGCGGCGCGGTCCCTGGCGGGGCATTTTGCCGCTAAGGAGGCGGGCCTCAAGGCCCTTGGCTGCGGCATCGTGGTGCCTCTGCGTGAGATTTACGTAACGCATGATGAGAAGGGCGCGCCCCGGCTTGTGCTGGAGGGCAAGGCGCTCGCGCGCATGAAGGCGCTGAGCGGCACGACGATGCACTTGAGCATTACGCACACGGACGGGATGGCGGCGGCGGTCGCCGTCTTGGAGGGATAGCGGCATGCGGCGTATCATAACGCCGGAGAGGATGAGGGCGCTGGAGGCCGCGTTTATGGAGAAAAGCGGCACGCCAGGCCTTGTCTTGATGGAGCGCGCGGCGCGGGCCGTGGCGGACGCCGTGCTCGCGGGGACGGACGGCGGCGCGCTTTTTCTCTGCGGGCCGGGCAACAACGGCGGCGACGGGTATGCCGCGGCGCGCCTTGTGCGTGAGGCGGGGCGCGGCGTATGGATATGGGCGCTTTCCGACCCGGACGCGCTGGCCGGGGACGCGCTGACCAACATGCGGCGTTGCGAGGCGCTGCGGCTGCCGGTGCGAAAAATTTCCGAAATGCCCGCCGCGCCGCCCGAAGGCTGCGGCATCGTGGTGGACGCGCTGTTTGGCACGGGGCTCACCCGCCCGCTTGCGGGCCTGTACGCGCGGGCTGTGGACTGGATAAACAGCTGCGGCCTGAAGGTGCTGGCCGTGGATATGCCCTCGGGAACGCCCGGGCGCATGGCGCGCGCGGACGCGACCGTCACGTTCCACCGCCGCAAACCCTGCCATCTGCTGCTGCCGGGCAGGGTAAACGCGGGCGCGGTGACCGTCGCGGACATAGGCATACCGGACGGCGCGGATCCGGATGATTTTGAGTGGATGGACGCGTCGGACGTACAAACGCTGTTGCCGCCCCGCCCCGTGGACGCGCATAAAGGGACGTGCGGGCATGCCCTCATCGTGGCGGGTTCCCCCGGCATGGCGGGCGCGGCGGCCCTCTGCGCGGGCGGCGCGCTGCGCGGCGGCGCCGGGCTGGTGACCGTCTGCTGCCCGGAGAGCGTTCTGCCCGTTGTGCAGATGCTCGCCCCCTGCGCGATGTGCGTTGCGCACGCGGATTTCAGCCGCGCGGTCGAGGGGAAGAGTGCCGTTGCCGCGGGGCCGGGCCTTGGGCGCGGCGAAGCGGCGGACGCCATTCTGCGGCTTTTGCGCGAGGCGCGCGTCCCGCAGGTGTGGGATGCCGACGCGCTGAACTGGCTGGCGGAGCGAAAAGAGCCGCTGGGCGAGCGCCATATCATCACGCCGCACCCCGGGGAGGCGGCCAGGCTGCTCGGCTGCGGGGCCAGGGAGGTCGCGGAAGATCCCGTCTGGGCGGCGCGGCGCCTGCGGGAAGCGTATGGGGCCGTGGCGCTGGTGAAGGGCGCGACGACGGTCATAGCGGGCGAGGGGCAAAAGGCGCTCAATACCTCCGGCACGCAGGGCCTTTCGACCGGCGGAAGCGGCGACGTGCTTACAGGGTTGATCGCCGCGCTCCTTGCCCAGGGGCTTGCCCCGTTTGACGCCGCGCGCTTGGGCGCGTTCCTGCATGGGAAGGCCGGCGAAACCGCCGCCAAGCGCCAAGGCGTTCGTTCGATGACGGCGCAGGACCTTCTGGCCGCGATCCGCATAGACTGATAATGAAAGAGCAAGGGAGGATGAACGCGGAGAAGAGCTTGAGCTTCGGAGTGTGAAATCCATGACAACCGTAAAACGCGGCGAAATTTATTGCGCCGATTTGGATCCGGTGATCGGATCCGAGCAGGGCGGAATACGCCCGGTGCTTATTATACAGAATAACGTTGGAAACCGATTCAGCCCGACCGTGATCGTGCTGGCGATCACCTCACAAACGCGAAAGGCCCACCTCCCGACCCACGTGGTGATCCCCGAGGGGCGGGCGGGGCTGATCAAACCCTCCATCGTGCTGGCGGAGCAGATGCGCACGCTGGAAAAGCAGCGCCTGCGCCAGCGTATGGGAGAGCTGACGCCGGAGGAAATGGAACAGGTCAACCGCGCGATCCGCGCGTCGCTCGGCTTTGACGCGATGTAGGGACCCGTAAGGAATCCCCACCACACGGGATGGCGCAAGGTAGAAAATCCTTTGGGATTTTCGCCCGTTCGGCGGCTCCGCCGCCGATGTTGGATTGGAATCAAGGGGTTGCGACCCCTTGATAATCCCCCCCCTTGGATTTTGGCGGGTTTATTGTATCATAGGGCAAAGAGGGACAAGCATGCCGAACAAGTACAGGGGTCTGAGGCAATGGATGCTGTTGGCAGCGGGCGTTTTTTTGGCGGCGGCGTCGTTTCCGCTCTTTTTCATTCCCAATGATATCGCGCCGGGCGGGGTGTCCGGCCTTAGCATGATCGTCCACGCGCTGACAGGTTTTCCGGTCGGCACGCTGGCGGCCGTCATCAACATCCCGCTGTTTGTCGTTAGCTGGAAGCGGATGGGGCAGGCGTTTTCCCTGCGCTCGCTCATTTGCATGCTGGGTGTGTCCATCCTGATCGACCTGCTGCCTGTCGGCCCGGCGACCGCGGATCCCATTCTGGCGTGCGTGTTTGGCGGGGTGATCTTGGGCACGGGCCTGGGTCTGGTGATTCGCGGCGGCGCGACCACCGGCGGCACGGATATGGCCGCCGCGATCATCCACGAGCGCCTTCCGGTGATCACCGTGGGCGGGTTTTTGCTCGCCCTTGACTTCGGCGTGATCCTGCTGTCAAGCCTTGCGTTTGACATGCAGTCCGCCATGTACGCGACGATCAGTATCTTTCTTTCCACCCAGGTGATGGACCGCGTGATCGAGGGGTTTGAAAGGGCGAAGGCGTTTTTTGTCTTCTCCAGAAAATCAAAGGAAATCGCGGACGTGGTGCTCAAAGACCTTGCCCGGGGCGCGACGCTGCTGCATGCCCGGGGCGCGTACAGCGGCCAAGAGCGGGAGGTGCTGCTTTGCGTAATGACGCGGCTGCAGATTCCAAGGTTTAAGGCCATGGTGCGGGACGTTGATCCGGACGCGTTTTTGATTGTGACGGACGTGCGCGAGGCGCTGGGGGAAGGGTTCACACGGCCGCCGGCGTGAAGAGGGCGGAGAGGTTTTGCGGGGGGCGCCGATTCCTTGGCGTTCCCCCCCATCCCCCTGCCCTCACCTCGCTGGCAGGGTCATTCGAACCACGAACAGCCCACCTTCCACATCCGCGATGATCCGCCCCCGCATCCGCGTGCACAGCTCTTTGGCAATGGCCAGGCCGAGCCCCGTGTTTCTGCTCGTCCGCGCCGCGTCGACGGTATAAAAACGCTCAAAGACGCGCGCCGTATCCAATTCGTCCAGGCCGTCCGCCCTGTTGGCGATCTCGATGATAGGGCCGGCCACACGGACGCGGAGATATTCCCTTCCATGCACGCAGGCGTTCCTGATCAGGTTTTGCAGGACGCGGCGCAGCGCGTCCTCATCACACAGGCACAGCACCGGCGCGTCCGGGATGTCCGCCTCCACGGCAAAGCCTTTGCTCTCAAGCTCCGCGAAGCAGCCCGACAGCGCGTCGCGCAGCGCGTTGCAGACATTGACCGGCCGTATATCAAGCGCGAGGCTGCCCTCCGTGACGCGCGCGAACTCGAACAAGCCGTTCATCAGCGCGGACAGCGCCTCCAGCCGCCCGCGGATGATCGCCAAATAGCGCGCCCGCGTATCGCTGTCCGGCGCGGAGGATTCGAGCATCTGCAGATAGCCCGCCGCCGAGGTCAGCGGCGTCCTGAGGTCATGGGATATGTTGGTGATCGCGCGCTTTAGGTCCGTCTCGGCGCGAACCTTTTCAAAAAGGTCGCGCCGGTTGCGCTCCAGCATGGCGTTGACGCCGCGTAAGAGGGCGATGACGTCCCTGTCAAAAGTGTCCGTGGTCAGGCGCGCGTTCGTGTCAATATAGGCGATCTCGCCGAGCCTGCGCGCAAGCCTCTTTATGTCGCGCTTGATAAGAAGCGCCCAAACCAGCGCGGCGGCAAGCGCCGCGCCGAGGAGGATACACGCGATCAGCATGGCGTCCGCCGCCTTTCCTTGCTTATTTGATCTCCGCCCGTTTGAAGAGCGTGATGCCCAGGACGGTCGTCACGAGGATATACGCCGTGCCAATGCATAGCCCACGGATAATATCTGTGCCAGGCAGCTTGTCAACGTAGGAAAACAGCTTCATACATAGCGACAGATCATAATTATAGTATTTCTCAAAGGAAATGTATCGATTGCTAAAGAGGGCGATTACCATCGTAGGCACGAGCGCGAACGCGATATACGCTCCATTGACCGCTGCCGAATGCCGCGTGGCAAACGCCAGAAGTATCCCGATGCTGTTGAAAGCCAGCATCAAAACCATTTGCGCGCCGCATGACGTTAGGATGGACCGCAAGGCTGCCCCTGACCAGCGGCCCAATCCTCGCGTGACCGTGGCAGCGAACGCACCGCACGCCACATAGGTGAGCATAAGCAGCACGCAGAGGATAGCGCTGAGAATCCATTTGGCGGCATATAGCCTTACGCGGGGTATCCCGGAAGCCAGTTCGTTTTTGATAGCGCCAGAGGAAAACATCGACATGGCCACGGCAATGAACAATGGGAGTATGAAATAAATAAGATTATCCATCGTTGTAAGGAGCAGCCTAGCCGCAAGCACCCCGTCCAAGTTCATTTGGCCGCCCATGGTCATATCAATCACATCGGTGTTGATGCCAAACGAGACACCCCTGCCATTGAACGTAAAGACTTCCAGCAACGACAGCGCAAGCAGTACCGTAAATGTGATATAGATTGCTTTGCCGCGAACGATTCTGTATACATCCGCCCGTATGATGTTCATCATTGCGCTTGCCATTCCCTCCGCGTTTATTTGATCTCCGCCCGCTTGAAGAGCGCAACCCCGGCAACCGTGGACGCGGCCGTGTAAAACGCGCCCGCCGCAAAGGCTTTGAGAATGTCCGGCCCTGTCAGCGCATTCATGTACCCCAGCTTTTTGAGGGCTCCCATCAGGTCATAGTCGTACAGCTTGAGGAAGCCCTCGTTTGCGTTTGACAGAAACATGATTATAAGGGACGGAACAAGACAGAACGCGATATACGCCCCGTTGACAATCGCCGTGCGTTTGGAGGTAAAGGCCAGAAAGGTGCCAAAGCAGTTAAACGCCAGCAGGATAAACAGCTGCGAAGAACATATTTTGAGGAGGTTTTGCCAGTAGCCGGACGGGACAGGGCCAATAAATCCCCGCATGGCAGTAGCCAGGAGCATGCCGCTCGCCATATAACCAACCTCCAGCACAACGCACAGAAGGGAACTTAGGATCAACTTGGCGAAATACAGCCGGGTTCTGGACATACCGCAAGACAAATCGTTTTTTACTGTGCCATGCGAGAATATGGGCGATATGACTAAAATCAGCAGCGACAGCACAAAAAATATGGTGATATTCATGTTCGTATATAAAACCGACGCGATATTCACGCCGTCATACTTGTTGGTTCCGGGTCTATAGCCCAATGATTCTTCAAGCTCCGCCATTTGAATGCCAACCGTCAATTCTTGTGCGGTCGCCACCATCAAAATGTTGAGCAGGAGCAACACCGCAAACGTGATATAAAGCGCCTTGCCGCGTATAATTCGATACACATCCGCCCGGATCATATCCATCATTTTGCTTCACCCCCTATGATCGCCGTAAAGTAATCTTCCAGACTATCCCCGACCTCGTGCATGGAGGACACGCGCACGCCGCCCTGATTCAGCTTGAACGTCACCTCGGCGGGATCGTCAAGATACGCATACACGCGCAGCTCATTCCCGCTCACCTGCTTGTACTGGCGGGTGTTCAGCGCCGTCTCCAGAATGGCGGCGGCCCTGGCCGCGTCGTCTACCGTGACGGACAGCGCGCGCCTGCACGCCTCGCGCAGCTGCTCCTGCGTGAGGGACTTGACCAGCCGCCCCTGATGGATGATGGCGTACTTGGTGGCGACCTGCGACAGCTCGGTTAAAATGTGGCTGGAGATCAGGATCGTGATGCCCTGCCCGTGCAGGCGTTTCATCAGGTCACGCATTTCGATGATGCCCAGGGGGTCAAGGCCGTTGATCGGCTCATCCAGGATGATAAAATCGGGGCTGTTCAGGATCGCCAGCGCCAGGCCCAGCCGCTGTTTCATGCCCAGCGAGAAATTTTTGAACTTCTTTTTGCCCGTATCGGTCAGGTTGACAAGCTCCAGCGCTTTTTCCACCGCGCCTTTGTCCGGGATGCCGCGCTGAATGCGGTAATATTCCAGGTTTTGCGCGGCCGTCAGGCCCGGAAACAGCGCGGGCGTTTCCACGACGCAGCCCATGCGCGCCCGCGCGGCGTTTAGCCTGGCCTCGCGCGTCTCGCCAAAGAGCGAAATGCTCCCGCTGTCGGGAAAAGCCAGCGAGGTGACGAGGCGCATCAGCGTGGTCTTGCCCGCGCCGTTCTGGCCGATCAGGCCGAAAATATCGCCCTTCTCTACCGTCAGGCTCACGTCGTCCACCGCGGCTTTGCCGCCATAACGCTTGGTCAGGTTTTTGGTTTGTAACACAGCCATTTTTTATGTTCCCCCTTTGCCTTGATAGCGTTAGTATGACGGGGAAATCTTTCGTAAGTCTAAGATAAGTCTTAAAAAAGTCTTAAACGCTTCATTTTATTTTAAACCCAATGCCCCAAACGGTTTGAATGTACTCAACGCCCGGCGAAATGGCGTGAAGCTTTGCGCGCAGCTTGCTGATGTGCACGTTCACGGTGTTATCGTCTCCCAGAAACTCGCCGCCCCAGATGCTTTCGTATAGGTTATTTTTGGTAAATACCTTGGCGGGGTACGTCATCATCAGCCGCAAAATCTCAAACTCGCGCTTGGAAAGCCCGGCCTTTTGCCCGCCTGCCAGCGCGTCATAGGCATCCGGATCCAGCGTGATATCCTTATGCCGCAGTTGCCCGCCGCCCGGCCCTTGCGCCGCGCCGCGGCGAAGCTGTACGTCTATGCGCGCGAGCAATTCGCCGTTGTCAAAGGGCTTGGCGATATAATCGTCCGCGCCCAGGCGCAGCAGCTTGACGATGGTTTCTTTGTCCGTCCGCGCGGTCAGAACGATCACCGGGGGGGCGGCATGGCCGCGTATGGCGTCTAACACCTCCTCGCCCGTCTTGCCCGGAAGCATCAAATCCAGCAATATCAATGAAAAACCGCCGCGCTGCATGAGCAGCAGCGCCTCCGTGCCCGAATAGGCGGCGGAAGGCGCGTACCCATTTTGCGTGAGCAGTTCACACAGCATTTGGCTTATATGCACATCGTCTTCAACGACTAGAATTTTTTCCATATACCATCCTCTTTGGAGGGGGCGCGCAGCGCCTTCTGGCGTCCCCTCTATTGCACGCCGATCCGCGCCGCGGCCTCCGCCACATCCTCCCTGCCGCCCAGGGACGAAAACCGCACATACCCCGCGCCGCACGCGCCAAAGCCTTCGCCGGGCGTTGTAACGATCTGCTTTTCGCGCAGCAGGCGGTCAAACCATGTCCAGCTATCCAGCCCGTCCGGGCATTTCACCCACAGATACGGCGCGTCCGTGCCGCCGAACACCGTCAGCCCGGCGTCCCGCAGCGCCGCGAGCAGGAGACGGGCGTTTTCTTTGTAATACCGAACATTTTGCAGCGACTGCGCGTGCCCCTCGGGCAGCAACGCCGCCTCCGCCGCGCGCTGCACGGGGTAGGCCACGCCGTTGAATTTGGTGGCAACGCGCCGCAGCCATGGCTTTTGCAAGCCCCAGCGGTTCTCCGCGGGCACGACGGCCCAACCGCAGCGCAGGCCCGTGAAGCCATAGCTCTTGCTAAAGCTGCCAAACTCCAAGGCCACCTCCTTGGCCCCGTCTATTTCATAGATGCTGCGCGGCGCGTCCGGGCTTTCCACGTACGTGCGGTAGGCCGCGTCATAAAAAATGACGGCGTTTTCAGCGCGCGCCCAAGCAACCCACTCGGCGAGCTGTGCCCGCGTAAGCGCCACGCCCGTGGGGTTGTTGGGGCTGCATAGGTAGACGGCTTTGACGGGTATTTCCGGCAGGGCAGGGGCAAAGCCCGTTTCCGCGCGGCAGGGCAGGTGGACAATCGTACGGCCCGCCATGAGGTTGCTGTCCACATACACGGGATACACGGGATCGCACACCGCCACCTTCGCGTCTGGGCTGAGCAGCTCTTGGATGTTGGCCGTATCGGACTTGGCGCCGTCGGAGACGAAAATGTCGTCGCTGTGCAGCGTCACGCCCAGCGGCGCGTATTCCGTTTTCAGGATGGCGTCGATCAGAAAGGGATATCCCTGATAGGGGGCATAGCCGCGGAAGGTGTCCGCGCTGCCCATCTCCACCGCGGCCCGGCTGAGCGCGTCCACCACCGCCGGCGCGAGCGGCAGGGTAACGTCGCCGATGCCAAGGCGCAGCAGGCGCACGCCGGGATTTTCCTGGGAGAACGCCTCTGCGCGGCGGGCAATTTCAGCGAAAAGATAGTTTTCGTTTAGGGAGATGAGGTGTGGGTTGATGAAGGACATAAGGGACCTCCTTTTCAGGGCAAGGTTTCTTAAGGATACAAAAAAACAATGGACGTCTCGGATGCCGAAGTCAGAATAAGCGATCGTGCGCCCTATGTCAAGAGTGGGCAAGATATTTGCGATTCGGATTTTAGGAGATACAAAAAAGGGAAGAACGTTCTTAGCGATACGAAGCAAAACCGTTGTTTTCTATTGTTGTAGTTTTAGTTCTCTCCCGTCTTCTGCATAATAATTTGCTTACGATAGGCTTGTTTATCTCACTTGTTTCGTCATTTTTGCGGCTGGTGGAAAAAATGTCATGGGATTTTACGGACTTGCTTGATGGGGTTGTCAGATCTGCGGAATATGTTGAGGATTATAAGCGGTACATGGGTCTTCCGGAAAAAGAAGTGAAATCCGAGACTGTGGGCCATATTGACACTTCGGCAAGCGGATCTTTGGAAATAAAGAATCTAACCTTTACATATGCCGGTAATGCGCAGCCAACGCTTAGAAATATCAATATGAAAATCGAAAGCGGCAAAAAATACGCACTCGTAGGTACGAACGGTTCGGGCAAATCCACTTTGATGAAGCTTATACTCGGTTTGTATGATGATTATGATGGGGAAATTTTTATAGACGGCAGAAATATCAATGAATTTTCCCAAATGGAGATCAATAGCGGCATTACAGCTGTTTTTCAGGATTTTGCCCATTTTGCGTTGCCTTTTCGTGATTTGATAAATTTAGGCAAGGAGATACCGTCGTCGGATGCCGAGATAATCAAGGCGGCCGGGGATCTGGCGCTAACGGGTTTGATTGAAAGAATGGAGTTCGATCTGGGCCGCTCACTGGGTAAATTGCTTAAAGACGGAACGGATCTTTCCGGCGGAGAATGGCAGCGTGTCAGCATATTGAATGCGGTCATGCGCCAATCGAAAATAGTCATCTTGGATGAACCGACTTCCGCGTTAGATCCGATTTTAGAATCGTCAATTTACCGAGATTTTGCGCAAGCGTGCAAAGATAGAACTTTACTATCCATCTCTCATAGGTTAGGTTCCATAAGCGATGCTGACGAAATATTCGTCCTGGCTGACGGTGAAATAGCGGAACAGGGCACTCATCAAGAATTGATGCATAAGCAAGGGCTTTATTATCGAATGTACTCGTTACAAAAAAAATGGTATGAAAACAAGTTGGCCTAAATTTTTTGCAAAGCGGCGAAAGGAGTTCACCATGACATATGTGTTGGTTTGGCGCGCATTATTTACAAAGGTTTTTCAAAAATCACCGCGAGAGTTACTTTTTCTTGCCATTATGGCTTTGGGGCAGGCATGTATGGTGATTGTGCAGATGATTGTGCTGGAGAACTTTCTTGATCACGTAAACAACACTGATTCAGGGTTTTCCCATTTTTTTCTGTTGCTGTTCGCGGCAATAATCGCCAACCGATTTTTGAACGGCTTTTTTAATTATAGCGTAAATATGTTTATCAAAAAGATTCAGAAGACTACGGAAGTTATATTTATAGAAAAAATGCTTCGTATTCCATTGGAGTCCTTCTATGACGTGGATTTTGAGGTGCGCAAAAGCCAAGCAAAGCAAGGTGCAAAGACAGCGCCATTGTTTTTAATGATCAGTCTAATGATTGTTTTTTTCAACATCCCCTTTTTTATCTTGTTTTCGATTTATCTGGCTCGGCAGTATCCGCTATTGTTGGTTTGCACGCTTATCGCAATCCTATCTGGAATATTCGCGGAGGTAAAAAACAGAAAACAGTTCGGCATTCTAGAGGATTCGATCGCCGTAAGCCGGCGAGAAGCAGAATATTATCTATCTTGCATAGCGGATAAAGAATACTTCAAAGAAACGCGTTTATTCAATGGTTTTGGTTATTTCAGGCGGAAGTATAAGGAATCTGCTTCGCAATTCGCCGTGCAGAGCTATAAAACGGAAAAAAAGGCGTTTTTTAATACCATCATTTCGCAAGGCGCAAAAATGTTGGCTTATATACTGATACTCCTGTTATTGCTGTACAGCCTGGCGAATCACTTTATCTCGCTCGGCGTTTTCGGGGCTATCATCACCGCTCTCACAAATCTATTTACGCTCATCGACGATACCGTCCACAGAGATATAGGGAATTTATCACATTTTTATGCCAACATAAAAAGTTATGTCGAGTTTATAGATAGCGAAACAGAGGAGCAAAAAAGTGATATCGATCTGCCTCAAGAAATCGAGTTCCGTAATATATCATATACCTATCCGCACGAAAACAGAGCCGCCCTAGACGGTCTATCGCTATGCGTAAAAAAAGGCCAGACGTTGGCCATTGTGGGCGAAAACGGATCGGGTAAAACTACTTTTTCAAAAATTATTCTGGGGCTTATCAATCCCAGGGAAGGTAAAATTTTTGCGAACGGCCATGAGATCAAACTCAATGCGGGAAGGGTAAGCGGTTTATCGGCAGCGTTTCAGGATTACCAGAGATACGAGCTAATGTTACGTGAGAATGTTTGCATTAGCGATGTATCAAAAAACATCGTCGATCAAACTGTTCATAAAATTTTGGATCGTTTCGGGATTTTTTGCGATGACAGAAAAACCTTTGCCAGAGGTCTTGAGACCGTTCTGTCCCGAAGTTTTGATGGTACGGATATATCCAATGGGCAATGGCAGAGAATCGCGCTGGCGAGGGCGCAATACCGTGAATCATCCGTGATAGTACTCGACGAGCCGACTTCGGCTATAGATCCGCTGGAAGAGTCTGCCCTGTACACGCAGTTCGCCCAAATGTGTGAAAACAAAACGGGAATCATGATTACCCACCGCCTGGGCCTTGCACGCGTCGCGGACAGAATAGCGGTTTTTGATAAGGGCCGTGTCACAGAGATCGGATCGCATAACGAGCTGATGACACTGCATGGCAAATATTTCGATATGTACACAAAGCAGTCTGCGTTGTACTTACGGTGTGAATTTTAAGGCGGCTTCTTTCCTCAACCCTATCTTCGTTAGCATCCCCCCCTTCCCGCCGTGAGGCGAAAAAGGAGGGGCCCAGGGGATACTTCCCCTGGCCGGGGTCCAGGAGGCGGCGCCCCCTGGCGTTTTTTTATAGCTTCCACTCGCCTTCAAAGACGGTTTCCGCCGGTCCCGTCATGAGAACATGGCCGTCGGACTCATGCCAATCGATAAAAATCTCCCCGCCGCGCACGACGACCGTGGCCTTCCGGCCGCAGCGCCCGGCTGTGTGCGCGGCGACCAGGGAAGCGCACGTGCCGGTGCCGCAGGCAAGGGTCTCGCCGCTGCCGCGCTCGAACACGCGCATCTTGAGCCGGTCAAATCCCAGCACCTGCACGAATTCAATGTTCGCGTCCAGCGCCTTGCAAAGCCTGCTGCCCTCCCGCTCAAAGCCGTTCCAGAGAAACGGATTCGCGTCCATCAGCACAACCGCGTGCGGATTGCCCATGGACACGAAGATTTGATCCGGCTCCACCTTGAGCGATTGCACGGGGCCCATATCCACGCAAACGGACGAAACGCGGCCGCCCTCCAGGTTCAGCCGTACCGGGCGGATGCCGCCGCCTGTTTCCAGCGTAAATTCCGTCTTATCGGTCAGGCCGTGCTCATAGCAGAAGCGGGCAACGCAGCGCGCGCCGTTGCCGCACATGATCCCCTCGCTTCCGTCTTTGTTGAACATGCGCATGCGGAAATCCGCGTTTTCAGAGGGAAGCACGAGGATCAGACCATCCGCGCCCACGCCAAAGTGCGGCTTGCTCATCTTCTCCGCGAGCGCCGCGGGATCATGGATCTTTTCGGCAAACCCATCAATATAGATGTAGTCGTTCCCGGCTCCGTGCATCTTGGTAAACCGCATATACATACCTCCCCATCGGGATTCTCGCGGGGCCGCGGCCCCTTTTGATTGAAATGCGGGGAATGGCGTTCACCCTCTTTACAAGGGGCCGCCGCGCTGCCGAAGGGTTGGCGCGGACAAAGAAAGCAGACGTCCCCCCGTCCCCCTGCTTACATCTCCCGCCGCCCCTGGAACGCGCGCCCGAGCGTCACCTCGTCCACATACTCCAGATCACCGCCCACGGGCATGCCGTGCGCCAGCCGCGTGACCCTGACGACAAAGGGTTTCAAAAGGCGCGCTATATAGGCCGCGGTCGCCTCGCCCTCAATATCCGGGTTGGTGGCGAGGATCACCTCGCTGATTGCCTCCGTGCCGACGCGCGCGAGCAGCTCGCGGATGCGGATATCCTCGGGCCCGATACCCTCCATGGGCGATATGGCGCCGTGCAGCACGTGATAGCCGCCCGTGTACTCGCGCATGCGCTCAATGGCCGCGACATCGCGCGGGTCGCGCACCACGCATACGATGTCATGCTGGCGCTTTGTATCCTCGCAAAGCGCGCAAGGGTCCATCGCGGCGTAGTTGCCGCATCGGCTGCAGATGCGGATATCCTGCCGTCCCCTGAGGAGTGTCTCCGCAAGCTCCCGTACCCATTCCTCGGGCTGGGAGGCGATATAATACGCCAGCCGCTGCGCGGACTTGCGCCCGATGCCGGGCAGGCGTGAAAGCTGCGCGACCATACGGCCGATGGGGTCCGCGTGCCGGTCCATTATAGCAGGCCGCCCATGCCGCCGCCGAGCTTGCTCATTTCGCGCTCGCGCGCCTCCTCGCCGGCGCGAAGGGCTTCGTTGACCGCGGCCAGGACGGTGTCCTGCAGGAGTTCCACATCCTCCGGATCTACGGCCCGCGGGTCGATGCAAAGCGAGACGAGCGCCCGCTTGCCCGAGACGACCGCCTTGACCATGCCGCCGCCCGCGGACGCCTCATACGTGCGTTCATCCAGCGCCTCTTGCACCTTCACCATCTGCTGCTGCATTTTTTGCGCCTGCTTCATCAACTGCTGCATATTGCCGCCCCCGGGGACGCCGGGGAATCCTCCGCGTGCCATCGTGCAAAAACCTCCTTAGCCCCTGTTGTGTATCGCCATTCTATTGTTCCGGGCCGCTTGCTAAGCATATCACTGAGAAAGGCGCAGGTCAATATCGTTGCGCTTTTGGCGGGTAAGAAACGCATCTATTCATGCGGTTGCCGCGGCGTCCCGGGGGACCTCCGGCGGAAGCGCCGACGTGCAGTGCGGGCAGCGCGTGGCCTTCGCGGCAATCTCGCTAAAACAGTACGGGCAAAGGCGCGCGGCGGGTTTTTCATTCTCCGCCGCGGGCGCCTCTTTTTTGGGGAAAAACTTGCCGATCATTTTCACGACCATGAAGATGCATAGGGCGATGAGGACAAAGTCAATGATGTTGGTGAGAAAAGCGCCGTAGTTGAGGGTGCCCACGCCTTTTGCCGTCGCGGCCTGGATGCTGTCGTAGCGTTTGCCGTCCAGCGCGATGAAAAGGCCGCTGAAGTCCACGCCGCCGGTAATGAGGCCCAGGATCGGGGTAAATATATCCCCCACCAGCGAGGTGACGATTTTGTTAAACGCGCCGCCGATCATCACGCCGACCGCCAGGTTCATTACGTTGCCCTGCAGGGCAAAGGTCTTAAAATCCCGTATGAATTTTTTGACGAACATGGGATAACTCCTTCTGAACAATATATGATGATTGTATCATAAACCTTATCCGTCTGGCAAGAAACCTTATGATTTCGACAAAATCGAAGGAAATTCGCGTTCCATGTCGAAACAATAGCAGGAAAAAATTTATTAAGCGGAGGTATGGCATGGATTATGAGGCTATGGGCAGACGCATACGCGCGTTCCGTAAGGAACAGGGGATGACGCAGGCCGAGCTTGCGGAAAGCGTGGGCATCTCCACGTCGTTCATGGGCCATATTGAGCGCGGCTCGCGGGTGTCCAGCTTGGAAACCATGTTAAAGCTTTCGGAAACGCTGAACGTTACCCTTGATATGCTCGTCACGGGAAAGGAGCCCAGCATCTCCATCGGGCGTAACGCAAGCCACAAAATGCGTGTGCTTAACGATGTGCTGCGCGTGCTCAACGAGCATTCGGGGGAATGGCTGCGGAACGAGGGATAGCGTTATCCCCCCCCCGCAGCCTGCCGTTCCCCTTTGGAAAGGATAACATGCGCCGCCGTGCGCGCGAATTCATGATCGCGCCTTGAAAACAAGGCGCTGGGTTTCTGACACCATCATCGGGGAACCTCCGCGGCAATCCGCGCGGCCAGCCGTACGTTGTGTAAGACCAGCTGGATGTTGGAAGAAAGGCTTTCGCCGCCGGTCAGCTTTTCAATGCGGCTAAGGAGAAACGGGGTGACCTCCTTGCCCTTGATATGCCGTTCCTCCGCCTCGGACAGGGCCTGTTCAATGGCGCGGTCTATCATGGCTTTGTCCATGCTGTAGGCCTCCGGAATGGGGTTGACGATCAGCGTGCCGCCGGGGTATCCCATGGCGGCCTGCGCGGTCAGTATGGCCGCGATCTCGGCCGGCGAATCCGCGCGCGCGTCCACGGGGAACCCGCTCCTTCGCACGAAAAACGCGGGCAGCTCGTCCGTCTGATAGCCGACCACGGGCACGCCGCGCGTCTCCAGATATTCCAGCGTGAGCCCTAAATCCAGAATGCTTTTCGCGCCCGCGCAGACGACGGCCACGGGCGTTTTGGCCAATTCCTCCAAGTCGGCCGAGATATCCATGGTGTTTTCCGCGCCGCGGTGTACGCCGCCGATGCCGCCGGTCGCGAACACGTGGATATTGGCCAGGGCCGCGATGATCATTGTGGCCGCGACCGTGGTCGCGCCGTCCTGCCCGCGGCTGACCAGCAGCGGCAGGTCACGGCGGCTGGCCTTGGCCACCGCTGTGCCGGCCTTGCCCAAACGGTGGATCTGCTCCTCCGTAAGCCCGGCGCAGAGCATGCCGTCCAGCACCGCGACGGTGGCGGGCTCCGCGCCGTTTTTGCGCGCCTCCTTTTCGCAGGCGAGCGCGGTCTCAACGTTTTGCGGATAGGGCATGCCGTGGCTGATGATGGTGCTCTCCAGCGCGATGATAGGGCGGCCTTCCGATTTGGCCGCCGCGACGGCGGGCGAGAGGG
>WRGP01000224.1 GCA_009787135.1 Bacillota bacterium
TGATCGTCTATGTCAAACCATTGCCTCGCTTTCGACTGCAACCATCACGTCCATCACGGGCAGAATGTGGATTATAGCATTGGGTTAATAGGTGAATAGTATAAGCAGCAAAATCAGCGCACCCACACAGGCGATGAGAAGCGGATTGGCAGAAAACTGCACGCCGTTAACGCCCATGGTGGAAAGCAGGGCTCTCATGGCCGGGCCGACCACACAGACGCCGGCACTGCATCCTGCGACAACGCCGACCGCCGTCAGCGGCATAAAGCTTATAGCAAGCTGACGGGCGAGCTGTTTCGTGGTGAACCCAGATGCCTTTAATGTGCCCAACTCCCGGCGGCGCTTCACCACAATGCTTCTCACGGTCATGACCAGTATCAGCGAAATGACCACAAGGGAGACGCTTGTTATCAACTGCGTTGCCAGTGCCATGGTGCTGGAGGTGCTGCCCATGCTGGCTTTTGCCAGTTTGGCATAATCCTCGATTCTTTCGATTTGGTATGCGCTCGATGAGCCGCTCAATATGATCTCTCCGTTGTAGATCACCGAATACTCCACGCTGTCGATGTTATATCGCTCGAAATACATCGATATCTTTTCTTCTGCCCATTGTTTCGCTTCGGCATATTGGCTGTTTTCGGCCTGTTGATACACATTCGCCACACCAAAGTTCTGCGTTAGCAGCGCCGAAAATTCATCGAAGGTGACGCCCCTGTTAAGATAAATATTGATGCTTGCACGCCTGTAATTCGCTTCAATCCGCTGATAACCCGGGAGTGTGAGTGCGCCGGACCTCCCCAGACTTGAAATTTCAGTAAAGTATCCTGTGATGATATACTCCTGCGTAAATCCACCCGTCCTCACTTTGACGTTGTTGCCAATTTTCTTGCCGAGCCGCTCCGCAAAAGCTTTGGGAAGGGCGATCTCGTTGTCATGTTTCGGAAAACGCCCCTCGGTGGCTTTCATATTTTCCAGCTGCGCAAAATCACTTGAGATATACCCTGTGGATCTGAACCCCTCTATATCTATACCAACCCTATCCAGCATTGCGGTTTTGCGAACCTGAGGCATTTGCCCGATTTCAGCGGCAAGGACGTCGGTGTCGGTGTGCCGGGCGGCAGCTACGGTGACGTCGGCGGCTTCAAAGCCCACTATTTTCATAAATCCATCCACGTCAAACACAAGACTTTGATACAGCACCGTCATAAAACAAACCGCCAGCGAAACACCCGCTATGACAAGCCCGATCATCGCATAGGATTTGAGAAAGGCAAACATATTTTTTATGCCAAGACGTATGTGCACATTGCCCCTGCCTTCATGGAGCGGGAAGAAATTATGCCGAAAATTGTGCGTTGCTATTCCGGCACGAAGGGCTTGTACCGGCGGCATTTTTTTGATCTTTTTACAGGAACTCCGGATCATCATAAGCAAAATAGCCAGGATAAACCCTGATACGGCCAGTCCTGCCGCATTGTTTACGCCCAGCATCCACGAGAATCCGGATATTGCGGCAAGCGTTTGCCGGATTGCCGGAAACACGGGATACGAAAGGAGTAAGCCGAGCAGCGCGCCAACCATTGCTATGATTCCGTATTCCATCACATAGCAATTGATGATCTGCCTGCTTGTGTAGCCTGCGGCCTTCATTACGCCAATTTCGTGCATGGCGTTCTCGATGCTGTTTGACACGCGAAAGCATATCACCAGCAGTGAAACAAGCGCGATAAGCATCGCAAATGCCATGATGAGCACGGAAAACATAGCGATGCCAGAGGTGAAACCCAACATCAGCATATTGGCGTCGATCACCACATTAAAGCCGGAAAGCGGCGTATCAATTTGGGCCGCGAAGTCGTTGTTGAAAAGTTCCGAGTTTTTCATATCAAAGAATCGTGCCATGATATAAACTGAACTGTCGAAATGTTGTTTTAGGTTTTCATAACATTCATCAGGAACAAAAAATTTTAGCGCTCCATCGCTTGCAGTCGCAAATTCGCTCGTTTCAAAAAATCCGGCGATTGCAAGATCAATCTGCTTGTTTCGATAGGTAAGCGGATAGGTATCCCCTATGCTAAGCCCCAATTGTTCGGCAAAAACCGGAAGATAGACGGCCGCTTCGCGGGGGATGGACAAATCCTGGGCGGTTATATGAGGCCCGGAAATTTTCATAGGGTTGTCAAGATTCAGTATGATCACGCGAGAAAGCTCGATCTCCCCGCCGTAGTTGAATTTTACCCAGCTGGGAAAAAGAACTTCTCCAATTTCATACTGCGATACGCGGGGGTCTTCCCTGATAGCATCTTCGAAAGAGGGGTTGTATACGCTTCTGTTCATAATAAACATGCTGTGAACGCTATTAAGCCGGTCAGTCCCCGCGATATAGTCTTTTTCAGCTCCCAGCATCAGGCTCATGCCTATGGTCATCAGCATGGACACGATTAGTATGATAATGAGCAGAAATGCCGAAGCGCTTTTGTTTTTTAAGATATTGGCTTTTGCTATGTGAAATGTTTTTTTCACCCTAACTCACCATCCCATCTCATCAAGGAATTTCTGCAATTTTTCAATACGCGCCGTTTTGTCGTCACTTGCGTAAGCAGGCAGGCAAAGCTCGCCGAAAATCGTACCGTCGCGCAGATAGATGATTCTGCCGCCCCGCGCGGCTATTTTCAGGTCGTGTGTCACCATGACGACGCTTTGATCACTTGCGTTGATTTCGTTCATAACGTCCAATACGGCCATACTGGAAGACGAGTCGAGCGAGCCGGTTGGTTCATCGGCAAAAAGAACGGCGGGATGATTGATCAGCGCGCGCACGATACCCACCCGCTGCGCCTCGCCGCCCGAAAGCTGACTGGGGAATTTGCCCCAAAGCTCTTTGCCGAGCCCGACTTTTGCAAAAAGCTCCGCCGCACGTTTTGCTATGGCGCGCTTATCATCGCTCAGCAGAAGGCCGCTTGCAAGCACGTTGTCCATCACGCTCATGTTATCCATAAGGTGTATTTGCTGGAAGACGAAACCGCAGTTTTTGCGCCTGAACACCGCAAGCTGATCGTTTGACATCTTGGCAATATTCTGCTCGCCAAACCAAACTTCGCCAAGCGTCGGCTGATCCATTCCCGAAATTGCGTACAGTAGGGTGCTCTTGCCGCTGCCCGAGCTGCCCATGATGACCGTAAAGGCGCCCTCTTCAATTTCCATGTCGAGGTTTTTGATGACGTGTATTTGCTTGCCGCCGTTGGAAAAAGATTTGCATAGCTTGTTTGTTTTGATGATTGTGCTCATTGTATGGTTCCTTTCTGTTTTTCCCTCAAAGATAATGGCGCTGCTCCGACGACAACACCATTATGCTGCCCGGATGACAACACCATTATAAAGAACAGTCCTTAAGCAGTCTTTAGGCAATCCTTAAGCAATCCTTAAGTTTTGAAAATTAATCGGCAAGTTTGAGCAAGAGGGTAACGGAGAAGCTATGATGCATGGTTTCGCAGAGCAGTTCACCTTGCATTTGGTTCATCAAATGTTTTGATATATACAGCCCCAGCCCGTAACCGCTTTTGTTCTTGGAATTATCCCCACGGTAAAATTTGTTGCATATCAGGGGAAGGTCTTTGCCCGAAACGCCCCCGCCAAAATCGCGCATCTTTATCGTGAGAAAGTTGTCGTCAAAGCTTGCCGCGACCTCCATCTCTGTTCCCGCATATTTATATGAATTTCCTATGACATTATCAAAAACCTGAGACAATCGCAAAGGGTCGGCAATTAGGAGGCACTCCGGCAGCGAGAACGGCTTGATTCGCTTATGATAATCCGCGGTGAGTATGAGATCATAAACGGCGGTGCTGGCTGTTGGGGCGGTGGTCACTTTCAGTTCCCGCAGTTCCTCAAGGGTAGCATGGAACATGTTTGTGATCAGGGAATTGATCTGCTCGGCTCTTGACGCTATGACCGTCAACAGCTCTTTGGTTCTGTCGTCCTTTGTTTCCGCCTGCATGACTTCGGTGGTTGCTTTTATGGTAGCGACCGGTGTTTTAATATCGTGGCTCAATGACGCCACAAGCTCTTTTTTGCCGCGTTCGGCCTCATATTCCCGCAGCCTCGCGAGATGCAGTTCTTCCCGCATGATGTCAAAGCTCTCGGTAAATGCGCCGAAGAGATTGTTTCTGTCCATCTCTAGCAGGATTTCCAAATCACCCGCCGCAACGCGCTGCGCGAAGTTTTGCATTTTGTTAAAGGGGGAAATCACCTCGCGATACATATAAAAGGTATAGGCCGCGCACCCTGCGGCGAATGCGATGCATAAGAAAACCGCACCGCAAATAAGACGCTCTCGCCCTGTTCGGAGCAACGAGCCAATATCATTATAAAAACCGACTTTCCCGATGATTGCATTGTCTTTTATGACATCGATCAGGATATAGCGATGAAGAATAGCGTCCATTCAGGTTTTTGACGAGGTCATCCTGTGTAGCATACACTGCGCCGCCGCCGCTGTCAAAAACAGCATAGGGAAGAAGCGATACAATGCCCGGCGAACCGCCACCCGCAACATCATCCCATTTTTCAGAAATGGTTTTTACAATATCGTTGGCGCCGGGCACATCAAACGTACCTTCCGTCGTTTTGCCTATTACCCCCAAAAGCGTTATAAAAACGCAGATATAAGCTCCGAGAAATGCGACTACCATTCGCTTTATGCTCATTTTTTATCACTCGCTTATCCTTTAAGTGTATACCCTGTTCCCCAAACGGTTTTGATAAACGTTGGATTTTGCGGGTCATCCTCCAACTTTTCGCGAAGGTGGCGGATATGGACATTCAGGGCATTATCCCCCGT
Organism: Bacillota bacterium; assembly: GCA_009787135.1. GTDB lineage: Bacteria > Bacillota > Clostridia > Christensenellales > Aristaeellaceae > Avichristensenella. Next base: position 4,841 of record WRGP01000224.1, read on the forward strand.
AATAGAATCGCCCCATACATTTGAGAAAATTTCATCTTTCGATACGGTTCGATTTCTGTTCTTCACCAGATAATAGAGCAGCTTATACTCAAATGATGTCAATTCAATAGTCTGCTCATTCAGGGTTACAACGCCGCTATTCACATCAATACAGACATTGCCAAAGTTCAGCGTATCACTGTTAGCGGTATTGCGCTTCCGCCTTTTCAGCACAGCTTTTACCTTGGCTAGCAGCATGGTGAGGGAGTATGGCTTTGGGATATAGTCATCTCCGCCGATATTAAACCCCATCAGCATATCGTCGTCGCTGGTTCGGGCGCTTATAAAAAGGATAGGGATATCTGTCGATTGGCGCAATGTACAACACAAGTCGAACCCGCTTGATGAACCAAGATTAACATCAAGCAAAATGAGATCAATCTGATTGTCCCGCAAAAAACCAAGGCATGACGGAGCGTCAGATACCCATGCGGCTGACACATCAAACATCTTAAAATATTCGCAGGTCCTTTTTGATAACTCTACCTCGTCATCGACAATTAGGCAATCATAATTCACTGGGCTTCTCCCCCCAAGCTTTTATCGGTAATAGTATACCACAAAGGCCCAAAGTGCCGCCTTTTTGTCATCATCACCTTACCTTCTCCCCCTGCTTTTTTTCCGACCCCCTGCCTGCGCTGTACCCTTTGCGCGGGGGAGGATGGCAAACGTCATAATTTCCTCATTGCTTTTTTCTAGAAATAGAATTATAATGAAGCGGATTTCGAGGCGCCGGTTCTGTGGTTGAAAGTCGATGCCAGCCGCGGGCAAAACGATCCACGTAAGCGCCGCAAAAGCGGCGTGAGCATGGCGCGGGCTAGAGGTAAGTCCATCCGGTGTATACCAAGCTGTGGCCTGCACGGCGCGCGGGCGCAGCGGCGCTGCGTCAAGCGGCCGGCGGCAACGCGGGGCGGTAAAGATCCGCTGACCGCGTGTCGGGGCAGATCGCGGCTTGGTATTGGCCGAGAGGGGTGGCGTGAGGGGAATGCACCCTGAGCAAAGCTCCCGGATGGCGGGTGTGGGGTCAAAGACCAGGTCAGACGGCGCTTTGGAATCAATTCATTTTTTGGAGGAGTCTTTTTCATGTACGAGGACAAAACATTGGTTTGCAGGGACTGCGGCGCCGAGTTCGTGTTTACCGCCGGTGAGCGGGAATTCTATGCGGAGAAGGGGTTTGAAAACGAGCCTACCCGCTGCAAAGAATGCCGCCAGGCGCGCAAAGCCAGGCCAGCCAATGGGCGGGGCGGGCCGCGCGAATCCTTTGAAACCACCTGCGCGGCCTGCGGAGCGCCCACGACCGTTCCCTTCATTCCAAGGTCGGACCGTCCTATCTATTGCAGCGAATGCTTCGCGGCCCGCCGCGCTTGACGAGCCTGAACAAACAGCATAGGGCTTACGAAAGCGGCTGCCCATTTTTCTATTATACTTGGGCGGTTTCATCGCCATAGCGCGTTTGTCTGGAAAAATCAGATAAAAAATGAACAATTCGGGAAAACTGTGGTGCGACTATTTTTACTATTGACAAAGAATGTCAAAGATGATATTCTTGTACCGTTGGATTAGCACTCGACCGTTTAGAGTGCTAACAACAGGAGGGGCGGTGGGACAGCTTGCAGATAGATGATCGGAAATACCGCATTTTGATGGCGATCATTGATGATTACATCATGACGGCCATGCCGGTAGGTTCGCGCACCATCTCGAAAAAGCAGGCGATCGGCGGGCTGTCGTCCGCGACGATCCGCAATGAGATGAGTGATCTGGAAGAGCTTGGCTTTCTGGACCAGCCGCATACCTCCGCGGGGCGCATTCCCTCCTCCAAGGCATACCGCCTGTATGTGGAGCAGCTGCTCAGGGGCGCGCACAGGCTCCCGCCCGAGGAAGCCCGGCAGCTCAGGGTGCATTTTGACAGGCGGGCCAGGCAGGTGGAAGATGTTATTCTGGGCGCGGCTCAGGCGATTTCAGACGTCACGCGCTACACGGCCGTAGTCACCCTGCCAAAGGCGCAGGCCATGCACATCCGCCGCATACAGCTTGTGCCCGTTGCGGAGAACACGGCGCTGCTGCTGGTGGTGACAGACTTGGGCATCATCAAGGACACGGTCATCCAAGTGGACGGCCAGCTCACGCCCGATCATCTGCATGAGATCAGCAACATGCTGACCGAGCAATTGTCCGGCCTGTCCATGGACCAAACCAGGGAGCGGATGATGGAGATCAGCGGCGCGTTTGCGGCGCGGCGGCACACGCTCAAAGGCATCCTGGACGCGGTGGAGGAGGTCGGCCAGGGGCCAAAGGACATCATGGTGGGCGGACGGGCCAACCTGCTTCACTACCCGGAGTACTCCGACGCGGAAAAGGCGCGCGCCGTGCTGGCCGTGCTGGAGACGCGCGATAAGCTCCTGCGGCTGATGCAGGCGGCGCCTCAAATGGCGTTCACCATCCGCATCGGCGATGAGACGGGCATGCCGGAGACGAGCGGGTGTTCGGTGGTTTCCATGACGTACCGCATCGGCGATGAGACGGCGGGAACTATCGGCGTGATCGGCCCCACGCGCATGCAGTACGCGCGCGTGATTCCAGTGCTTGATTACATGGGCAAGGCGCTCGGCGAGCTGCTCAGCGACCAAGAGACGAGGTGATAGAAGATGGAAGCGAATCAAGAAAAATATACGGAAGAGCAAGAATTCCCCGCGCAGGAGTCGCAGGCCGCGGAGGAGGCGGAAGCTGCGGAGCCCATGCGGGGAGCGGAGGACAAAGAAGAGCGGGAAAAGCTGGCGGAAGCCCTGCGGCAGCGGGATGAGTACCTGGAGATGTCGCAGCGCATACAGGCGGAGTTTGAAAACTTCCGCAAGCGAAACAGCGCGGCCCGGGCGGAGGCCTGGGAGGACGGCGCACGCGAGACCATCAGCCTGATGCTGCCCGTGCTGGACAACATGGAACGCGCGCTGGAGGCCGCAAAAGAAAGAAACCCGCTGCGGGACGGCGTGGAGATGGTCTACCGGCAGATGCTGGATCTGCTTGAGAAGCGCGGCGTCAGCGTGATCAACCGCGTGGGCGAGCCGTTCGATCCGGAACTGGAGAACGCGGTCATGCAGGTGGGCGCGGAAAACGGGGAGCCAGGCACTGTCTTTGCCGTCATGCAAAAGGGCTACAAGGCCGGGACGCGCGTCGTCCGCCACGCCATGGTGAGCGTGGTCGCGTCCGGCTGAGGGCCCCGAAGCTGGGGCGTTTACCACAGGAGTACATCAGCGAATACGCTTTTTGAGAATAAAGGAGGATTATGAACATGGGAAAGATCATTGGCATTGACCTTGGCACCACAAATTCTTGCGTCGCCGTGATGGAGGGCGGAGAGGCCACCGTCATCGCCAACGCGGAAGGCGCGCGCACCACACCGTCGGTCGTTGCGTTTACAAAGGAAGGGGAGCGTCTTGTCGGCCAGGTCGCCAAGCGCCAGGCGGTTACAAATCCGGACCGCACCGTCATCTCCATCAAGCGCGAGATGGGCACGGCGCACAAGGTGAACATCGACGGAAAGGCCTACACGCCGCAGGAAATTTCGGCGTTCGTCCTGCAGAAGCTCAAGGCGGACGCGGAAGCGTATCTGGGCCAGACGGTGACGCAGGCCGTGATCACGGTGCCCGCGTATTTTAACGACAGCCAGCGCCAGGCCACCAAGGACGCGGGCCGCATCGCCGGGCTGGAGGTGCTGCGCATCATCAACGAGCCGACCGCGGCCTCGCTGGCCTATGGGCTGGATAAGCAAGGCACGCAAAACATTCTGGTTTATGACCTGGGCGGCGGCACGTTTGACGTATCCATTCTCTCCATTGGCGACGGCGTGTTCGAGGTGCTGGCCACCAACGGCAATACGCGCCTGGGCGGCGACGACTTTGACCAGCGCGTCATTGATTACATTGCCGAGGAGTTCAGAAAGACCGACGGCGTGGATTTGCGCAAGGACCGCATGGCGCTCCAGCGGCTCAAGGAAGCCGCGGAGAAGGCGAAAGTCGAACTGTCCGGCGTGATGACGGCGGCCATCAACCTGCCGTTTATTACCGCGGACGCCAACGGGCCCAGGCATTTGGACATCACGCTGACCCGCGCCAAGTTTGACGAATTGACGCGCGATCTGGTAGATAACACAGTCAAGCCCATGCAGCAGGCGCTTAAAGACGCGTCGCTCACGGCCGAGCAGATTGACAAGGTGATTTTGGTCGGCGGCTCCACGCGCATCCCGGCGGTGCAGGACGCTGTCAAGCGCATTACGGGCAAAGACCCCTTTAAGGGCATCAACCCGGACGAGTGCGTGGCCTTGGGCGCGGCGATCCAGGGCGGCGTGCTGGGCGGCGACGTGACGGACGTGCTGCTGCTGGACGTGACCCCGCTCTCGCTTGGCATTGAGACCATGGGCGGCGTGTTCACCCGCCTGATCGACCGCAACACGACGATCCCCACGCAGAAATCGCAGATCTTTTCTACCGCCGCAGATGGGCAGACCACCGTGGAGGTGCACGTGCTGCAAGGCGAGCGGGAGATGGCGGCGCATAACAAGACGCTCGGCCGCTTCCAGCTCACGGGCATCCCGCCCGCGCCGCGCGGCGTGCCGCAGATTGAGGTTACGTTCGATATCGATCAGAACGGCATCGTGAACGTGCGCGCCAAAGACATGGGCACCGGCAACGAGCAGAAAGTCACGATCACCGCCTCCACGAACCTGACGGAGGAGGAGATCAAGCAGCGCGTGAAGGAAGCGGAGCAGTTCGCCGAGGAGGATAAGCGCAACAAAGAGAATGTGGAAACCATCAACCGCGCGGACAGCATGATCTACGATGTCGAAAAGCAGCTCAAGGAGTTGGGCGATAAGCTCACCGACGTGGACAAGGCCACGGTGCAAAGCGAGTTGGAAACGTTTAAGAAGGCGCGGGAGAGCAACGAGGCCAGCCAGATCAAGCCGGCGATGGAGGCGTTCACCGAAAAGGTGTATCAGATTTTTGGCAAGGTCTATCAACAGCAGCAGGCGCAGGGCGGGCAGCCAGGCCCGGACCCCTCGGGGTATGCCGGGGGCGGCGAAAACCCGGACGGCAGCGTGGATGCGGATTTTGACGTAAAGTAAGAGGGGACGCCGGAGGGTTCTGCCCTCTGGCCCCCCGCCGGGGGAATCATCCGCCGGATCCCTTCTTGATTCGCCTCACGGCGGGAAGGAAGGGATCCTACATAGCGTGAGTTCAACGCAAGCGGATACCCTTTGACGGCACTTGTTAGCATAGAATGAATACCTTCCCGCCGTGAGGCGAAAAAGAAGGGGTTCTTAGGGGATACTTCCCCTAAGCGGGGGTCAAGGGGGCGGCACCCTCTTGCGCCCCCTCCTCCCCCCACAAAGGCGGTGGAATATTGGCCAAACGGGATTACTACGAGGTGCTGGGCGTTAAAAAGGACGCGTCGGACGCTGATATCAAGTCGGCGTTCCGGAGGCGGGCGAAGGAATGCCACCCGGATCTGCACCCCAATGACAAGACCGCTGAGAACAGGTTCAAGGAACTAAACGAAGCATATGAGGTGTTGTCGGACGCCAACCGGCGCAGCCGCTACGACCAGTTCGGCCATGAAGGGCCGAATATGGGCGGCGGGCCGGGCGGCGGATTTGACTTTGGCGGCGGTTTTGGTGGGTTTGATAGCATTTTTGAGACATTCTTTGGCGGAAACCCCGCTGGGCGGCGGCAGAATGGCCCGGAGCGCGGCGCGGACCTGCAATACGATTTGACGATCACCTTTGAGGAGGCGGCGTTTGGCGCCAAGAAGGAGTTCCGCTTTCAGCGCGAGGAGAACTGCGACGTGTGCGGCGGAACGGGCGCAAAGCCGGGCACCCAGCCGGAGAAGTGCGCCACCTGCCGCGGGATGGGATCGGTCCGTGTGACGACGAATTCCCTGTTTGGGCAGGTAGTGACGCAGCAGCCCTGCGCGGCGTGCGGCGGAACAGGGCAAGTGATCAAGGAGCGCTGCGCGAAATGCGCGGGAAGCGGCCGGATGCGCGCCGCGCGCACGGCGACGGTCCGCGTGCCGGCGGGCATTGACAATGGCCAGATCATTCCTCTGGCGGGCCAGGGGGAGCCAGGCAAGCGCGGCGGCCCCATGGGCGACCTGTACGTGCGCGTGTCGGTCAAGCCGCACAAGCTGTTCAAGCGCGAGGGCTACAACCTCTATTGCGAGCTTCCGCTGTCCCTTACACAGGCGGCGCTGGGCGGAGAAATCGAGGTGCCGACGCTGGAAGGGCCGCTCAAGCACATGGTGCCCGAGGGCACGCAGACCGATACGGAGTTCCGCTTTCGTGGCAAAGGCATCCAAATGCTGCGCGGCAGCGGCAAGGGCGACTTATACGTCAAGGTACGGGTGGATGTGCCGCGCAAGCTGTCGGATCATCAAAAGGGGCTGCTCAGGCAGTTTGAGGATTCGCTGACGGGCAAGGAATATGAGTCGCGCAAATCCTTCTTTGAACGGATGAAGGAGCACTTCTCCGCCCAATAACGCCATAGTGGAAAGAAGGCGACGGGATGCGCTGGATAGAGGTCACCGTGCGGACGAACACGGCGGGCGCGGACATGATCAGCGAACAGCTCATGCGGGCTGGCGCAAAGGGCACCGCGATTGCGGACCGGCATGACGCGGTGCGGGATATGGAAGGTCCCCTGAAGTGGGACATGCTCGACCAGAGCGTTGTGGACGCCATGGATGAGGATGTGCTTGTGCGCGGATATCTGCCGGATGATGTGACGTCTGCCGAGCGCTTGGAGGCGCTCCGCACCGCGCTTTTGGGGCTCACGGCGGAGCACATAGGCTTCGACGCGGGCCCGCTGACGCTTTCCGTGGACAATGTGGCGGAGGAGGATTGGGCCGAAAACTGGAAACAGTATTATAAGCCCTTCCGCGTTGGCAAGCGTCTCGTCGTCAAGCCTGTGTGGGAGGCGTTTGAACAGGGGCCCGGGGATGTGGTGATTGAAATCGATCCCGGCATGGCCTTTGGCAACGGCACGCATGAGACGACGTCGATGTGCCTTAGCCTGCTGGAGGAGCTTTTGCGGCCCGGCGATACGGTGCTGGACGTGGGCACCGGGTCCGGCATCCTGGCCCTGGCAGCCGCGAAGCTGGGCGCCGGGCGCGTCGCGGCGGTGGATCTGGATCCGGTGGCGGTGGCTGTGGCCAGGGAGAATATCGCGCGCAATGGGGCGGCTGATATTGTGGAAATCCGCGAGGGCGATTTGCTGGCGGGCGTTTCGGCAAAGGCCGGCCTGGTGGTAGCCAACATCATCGCTGACGCGGTGATCCTTCTGGCGGATGCCGCGCGCGCGCGTTTGACGCCCGGCGGCTTGTTTTTGTGTTCCGGCATCATCAGAGAGCGCGAGCAGGACGTGCTTTGCTCGCTTACGTCGGCCGGGTTTTCCATAGAGCGCGTGGAATATAAGGGCGAATGGGTCGCCGTCGTAGCGAGGGGATAGGCATGCATCGATTTTATTTCGATGAAACCCGGCGGGAGAACGATTGTGTGCGGCTTGACGAGGAAGAGTCAAAGCACGCGCTGCAGGTGCTCCGGCTGAAAAAGGACGCGGAGATTGTGCTGCTGGACGGGCTGGGCGGCGTGTATGAGGCGCGGATCGTTGAGATCGCCAGGCAGCGCGTGACCGCGGAGATCACCGCCGTGATTTCGGATAATGAAGCAAGCACGCGCGTGACGCTCTACCAGGGTCTGCCCAAGGCGGCCAAGCTGGAAAATATCCTGCAAAAGTGCACGGAAATTGGCGTGCATGCGCTCCAGCCGGTGCTGTTTTCCCGCTGTGTGCAGGACGCCAAAAGCGCAGAAAAGTGGCTTCTTCGGCTCCGGCGCATCGCGAGGGAGGCGGCCAAGCAGTGCGGTCGGGGACAGGTGCCTATGGTAGGGCATCCCATGGCGTTTGCGGAAATGGCGCGGCGCCTTGGCGGACATGAGCTGACGCTCGTTCCCTGGGAGGAGGCGGAAGGCCCGTACATCCGCGACGTGTTGAAGGATCATCCCGCGCGGGAGATCGCGCTGGTGATCGGGCCGGAGGGAGGCATCGCGCCGGAAGAGATCCGGCAGCTGGTGGCCATGGGCGCGAAAACGGTGACGCTGGGGCCGCGCATCCTCCGCACGGAGACGGCGGGCATGGCCGCGCTGGCGGCTATCCTGACGCTGACGGGAGACCTGTAAATGGCAAGGACAGTGGCGTTTTGCACGCTGGGCTGCAAGGTAAACCAATATGATTCCCAGGCAATGCTGGAGAAATTTGAGGACGCGGGCTTTCAGGCCGCGCCTTTTTCAGCGCCCGCGGATGTCTATGTGATCAATACGTGCACGGTGACGGGCATGGGGGATAAAAAGTCACGCCAGATGATCCGGCGCGCAAACCGGCAGAATCCCGGGGCCGCGATTGTCGTAACGGGCTGCATGGCGCAGCGGGCGGCTCAGTCCGTTTTGCTGCCCGGCGTGCGGCTGGTGCTGGGCACGCAACGGCGGGGTGAGGTGGTAAAACTTCTTCAGAAGGCGATGGCGCGGAAGGAAGCGCTCGTTGCCGTGGAGCCGCTTGGCGACGCGCCGTTTGAGCTTCTCACAGTGCGTGGCAGCGCGGGGCGTACGCGCGGGACGCTGAAGATACAGGAGGGGTGCGAGAATCACTGCGCGTATTGCGTGATCCCCAGCGTGCGGGGAAAGGTTCGGTCAAGACCGTTGGCGGAGGTGTGCCGGGAGGCGGAGAGGCTTGCCGGCGCGGGGTATCAGGAGATCGTGGTGACGGGCATCCACCTAAGCTCCTATGGCCGGGATTTTGAGGACGGCACTACGCTGCTGGACGCGCTGCGGGGGATCGCGCGGGCGGAAGGCGTTCGGCGCGTCCGGCTGGGCTCGCTGGAGCCGGGCATCGTGACGGAGGCGTTTGCCGGTGCGCTAAAGGAGATCCCCGCCATTTGCCCGCAGTTCATGCTGGCCCTGCAGAGCGGGAGCGATACGGTGCTCAGGCGCATGGGCCGGCAATATGATACCGCACGGTACGCGGAGGCGGTGGAGTGCATTCGCCGCGCGTATCCGAGCGCAAACATCACAACCGACGTGATGACGGGCTTCCCGGGCGAAACGGACGCGGAGTTTTGGGAGACCATGGCGTTTGTGGAGCGGATGCGGTTTGGCCGCATCCATGTATTCCCCTATTCGCGCAGGGAAGGGACAACGGCGGCGGAGATGCCGCATCAGGTGCCGAAAGCTTTGCGGGAGGCGCGGGCCGCGGAGTTGATCGCGCTGGGGGAAAGGCTGGAGGCTGAATATATCGCCGGATGGCAGGGGAAGGCTTGCGAGGTGCTGTTTGAGGAAAGCCGCGCGGGGGGCGTGGAAGGGTATACGCGGGAGTATGTGCGCGTGGCGGGGCATGGAGCGGTTGGCAGCGTTCAGCGCGTGCACGCGCAAAACCTCATGCCGGATGGAAAACGAAAACTGAAGAACAAACAGCCAACTGATTGTTCTTCAAAACGGTAATTCAAACAAAAGATTTTCATAGTACCCGTAATGGGACGTCAGCACGACAGCGCTATTGCGCAGGGTTTCTTTTAGAGCTTCAATCGTTTCCCTGCCGCGCCGCGCGTCCACCGTAAATGGGTGAACGCCTATTTTCCCATTGCGAACCTGAAAAGCGTCGCCCGTAAACAGATATTTTCCATCCACAAGGTAGACCATGGAGCCGATGGTATGCCCAGGCGCCTTGACGCATGTGACGGTTGCCGTGCCCAATGATAATCTTTGGCCATCCCGCAGAAGATGAACCGCGTCGGCGTTTATGCCGGCGGGCATATGCGCCGCGCCAAACTTGCTTCGCGCCGCAGTGCTGTTGAACTCGTCTTCATTGATATAAATTTCCGCGTTGGGGAACAGAGACAAGGCAGCTACATGATCGTAATCAGAATGCGTGATCAAAATCCACCGAACGTCGTTCGTGTCGATGTCAAGCGCCGGCAGATCCGCCTTTACTTTTTCAGCGTCCGAGCCGGCATCCACCATAATATAGCCGGTGTCTGTTTGCGCAAAATATAACGCGTTACGGTTGTTCCTCAAGGCGGAAATATTCGTATTTGCGATCGTGCCAGTTTCTGCCGGCTTCATGGCAAGCAAGGGATAAAAATTGTAAGCCGCCGCACCTGCCGCCAAAAGAACGATGAGCCCACCAAGCAACAGGGTTTGTTTGATCCGCTTTTTCATGCGTTATCGCTCCATTTCAACACAATTCTTTTTAAAATAGTATAACATTGGAGCGGGCTTCAATGTCAAGCGTTATATCTCAAAATTGTCCCGATGCCGCGCGAAGAAATCATAGTAGGCGCGGACATTTTCCAGCTGTGTCCACTTCTTGATATCCACAGGGCGCGCGTCCAGATCATAGATTTTGGCGCGCTCCATGGCCAGCAAAAAGGGCGAATGGGTGGCAATGATGAGCTGACAGCCCATGAACCGGGCAGATTCCTCCAAATACTGGGCAAGCTCCCGCTGCTTCGCGGCGGAGAGGCTGTTTTCCGGCTCGTCCAGCAGGTACAACGCGTCGGCGGCTATCCGCCGCCGGAAGTAGAAGCTCGCGCTTTCGCCGTTGGATTGCTCCCGCACATTGTCCATCACCCGCTCGCGCACAAACGCGGACTGGGTTTTGCGGCGCGCGCTGTTGCGCGTTTTGAGCGCGTCATAATCCTCCAAGGACCGCACCTGAAACGCGGAATGTTTTGCTTCATAGTGTTCCGCAAAGAGCATCTCCTTTTTGCGGTCAATGCCCTCGTTGAGGCCGCGAATGCTGAGCATGTAGTCAAACACATCATCGCTGGTCACAATCCGGCTGCCGGGCGGGATGGCGCGCTCCAGCCTCGCCCGGCACATGTTGACATAATCCTCGAAAAAATTGGAGCGGTTGAAGGGCGCGCTGCGCTCAAGGCGCAGCTTTTCCGCGATGATGTTCAGGGCTGTTGTTTTGCCCGAGCCATTGCCGCCATACAAAAGGGTGATGGGTTCAAAATCAATGCGCGCGAGGCCCGCCTGCGACAGAATGCAAAAGGGGTACAGGGTGTTGTAGCAGGTCTTTTGAAGCGAGACGCGAAAATCCCATTCCGCGTCCTCATCCGGGAAGGTGATGCTATCTAAATAGACCATTTTCGTAATACCCATAGTGTGATGTCAATACAATGGAACTGCTATTGATTGTCTTTTTAATTTTTCAATCGTTTGCCGACTTTGTTTCGTAATGGACTGATCCCTTGCCCTCCACGGGCATCCCCGCGAAATAACCATCCCTTACCATGAGGTAAAGAAAGGGGTCCAGGGGACTGGTCCCCTGGCAGGGGTCCAGGGGGCAGAGCCCCCTGGCGTCCCCCCGTTACTCTTCCCCGTCCTCCTCCGGCTCCCCGTTCTCCCCGTCCTCGTCCGGCTCGGCCAGC
>WRGP01000225.1 GCA_009787135.1 Bacillota bacterium
CAGGTGTCCCGCTTTCAGACTGACCCTGATTGTCAGGTATTCGTCGGGCAAATCGCCACGGCGGGGCTGGGTATTACATTGACCGCCGCCAGCACCTTGGTGTTTTACAGCACCGATTATTCCATGTCCAACCACGAACAGGCGCGGGCCCGGATTCACCGCGTAGGGCAAAAAGAGAACTGCACCTATATATACCTTGCCGCTAAAGGCACGGTAGATGAAAAAGTCTTAAAATCCCTGCGGAATAAAGCCGACCTCGCCCGGATGCTGGTGGACGATTACAGGAAAGGACTCAATCCCTATGCATAACGAGAAAATGTTCGAACTCGCCGACGAACTGAAATCACTGCGAGATTTGAAGTCGGAACTGGAGGCGCAGGTCAAGGAAACCACCGCCAAAATCGACGAGGCGGACTACCGTCTTTCCGAAATGATGGCTGAGACCGAAACCCAAAACTTCACCCGCGCCGGCACCATGTTCTGCCTGACTACCAAGACCCGCGCCTCCGCGTCGGCGGGCGTGAAGGATGAACTTTATGCCGCGCTTCGGGAGCAGGGTTTCGGCGACCTCGTATACGAGACCGTCAACGCGAACTCGCTTTCTTCCTTCGTGAAGGAGCAAATCGAAGGGAACGACGACGTTCTTCCCGATTGGCTGGAAGGGCTGGTCAACGTCTTTGACAAGACCACCGTTTCCGTCCGCAAATCCACAAAACGCTAAATTGTAAAGGAGAATTTTATCATGGCTACTAACAACAAAAATACCGAACTTCAAGTTCAAAACAGCGGTTTCCTCGCTCTGGCGGACGCCGCGTTCAGCGAATCCTTGTCTCAGGAACTGGAAGGGCTTGACCTCAGTTTCGAGAAAATCAAAATCCCCTCGGCGGGCAGCACCGTGTTCGAGGTTCCCGGCGAAGAGGACGACACCGACACCGTCAAGGAGTTTTCAGCGGTTATCCTCCATCATCACACCCTCAACGCCTACTACAAGACCAAGTACACAGGCGGCAACAACCCGCCCGACTGCGGTAGCTTCGACGGCGTTACGGGCGAGGGCGACCCCGGCGGCAGTTGCAAATCCTGTCCGCTGAATCAGTTCGGCACCGCAGACGAGGGCGCGGGCAAAGCCTGTAAAAACCGCCGTCGTATTTATGTTCTGCGCGAGGGCGAGGTGTTCCCGCTCTTGCTTTCCCTGCCCACGGGCAGTCTCAAAGAATTCACCAAGTATATCAAGAAACTGCTGGGCAAGGGCAAAAAGTCCAATATGGTCGTCACCCGTTTCAGTTTGAAAAAGGCGACCAGCAGCGGCGGCGTGGTCTATTCCCAGGCGCAGTTCGCTGTTGACCGCGCCCTGACCACGGAGGAACAGGCGCTCATCGACAACCTGACCGAGCAGGTCAAAGCCTACAGCCATCAGGTGTCTTTCGACGCCGAAGCCGCCATCGACATCATGGTGGACGAGGAAACGGGCGAGGTCATCGAGCCGCTGGCTTAATCTCACAACAGTTTGGCGGCATCTGTGCAAAAACCGCATCCCTCCGGGGATAAATCAATTTTTATTGGAGGTCAACCTTATGACAAAGGAAGAATGCCTGTTAAAGGCTATCTTTGAAGAAAACGGGGATGACGATATGCCCGACAACTACCCTGATACTTACCTTGAAAAAGCTGACTATGCCGCATACTGCATGATTAAATTGCTGGAATATTTGTCGCCCGCCCTGTGCCGCGTCAGTAGATTGCGCGCTATGCTGAAAGCCGGACAGGAGGGCGAGAAAAACAAACTGCCCGACATTATCACCTATAACGAGACCCGCATGGTTCTGGAACCCCTCGCGAGAGTTAAAGGGGACGTGGATGACGCGTTCGGGGAACTTCTGAAAATTTATAATGTAACGAAGGGGGCGGCCGCAAATGTACCGATTATTAACGAAACCACATGACTTACGGGAGTATTTGGAGGCTGCGGGTACCGTAGCCTTCGACTTTGAGACCGCTCCGGATGAGCAATACCGCGATGAAGATAAAGCTGCCCTTGACCCGCACAAATCTCATATCGCCGGTATCAGCTTCTCCAAGGCTGAAGGCGATGCCGTATACCTTCCCCTGACCCATCGTGTCGGGGAGAACGCTTCGAATCTCACGGAGCTTTGGAACTATCTCGCGGATTTTTTCGCCAGCCCCAACGTGATCAAAGTCGCCCATAACCTCGCCTTTGAGTCCATGTTCCTGTACGCGCGGGGCATTGTGATTCAGCCGCCGGTTTACGACACCATCGCCGCCGCGCAGATGACGCTGAAAGGCAATACGGGATTCCGCTCCCTTGCCGACAGCGGTTTGAAAACCCTTGTCCCCGCGCTGTTGAATACCGAATTGCCCACTTTCGGCGAGGTTACGAACGGCAGACACTTTGATGAGCTTGACCCCGCCGACTCCGAAACCATCCGCTATGCCTGCGCCGACTCAGACTATACCCTGCGGCTTTATCACGTCTTCAACAACTGGTTTGATCGCTGGCTGCCGAAGCACCGAGATATCGTGGAACAAATCGAATCGCCCACCGCCGTTTACTGCGGGATTATGAAGTATAACGGAATTTTGGCGGACGCCGCGCGTATGAGGGAACAGGGCGAACGCTGCGAGAGCGAGCGCAGACGGCTCAAAGATGAAATCGCCTTCATGATCGGAGACGTGAACATCGGCGAAAACGCAAGCACCTCGGCGTTTAAGGAATATCTGTTCAAAGACCTCGGTTTGCCGGTATTGAAAACTACGGCCAAGTACCAAGAGGCCGCTGATGATGAAACTATGGTTTTGCTGGCCGAATGGTGTGAAACCAACCGTTCCGAGCTCGTACCGCTGTTCAAACTGATACAAGAATACCGCCGCTTGGGGAAAATCAAGTCCACTTATATCGACGGCTACGGGAAGCATATCAACCCGGTGACCGGGCGCATCCACGCCGACCTCATGCCGCTGGCGACCGAGACAGGGCGCTTTGCTTGCCGCAAGCCCAATTTGCAAAATTTAGTACGCTCAGGCCATGACGATACAGGCGTCCGTAATTTCTTCATCGCCCCGGCGGGCAAGGTTCTGCTGTCGCTGGACTTCTCCCAAATCGAACTGCGCGTCGGCGCGTTCTACTGCCGGGACGAAAAGATGCTGGAAACATACCATACCGGCGGTGATATCCACGACCAGACGGCGACGGTTATTTACGGCCCCGGCAAGCACGACAAGGAGCAGCGCACCATCGCTAAGAACTGCAATTTCGGCACGTTCTTCGGATTGTTTCCCCGTGGGTTACAGCGAACGCTGAAATTCAAAGGCGGGTTGGATGTCACCTTGGAGCAGTGCAAAGAAATTATCGCCAACCTGAAAGCCGGATATCCGAAGCTGGCGATGTGGCAGGAGGAGACCAAATACGCGGCAACCCGTTACCGTTACGCGGAGACGTGGCTCGGGCGCAGACGCTATCTGCCGGGCATCGTTTCACAGGATTGGAACAAGAAATCCTTCGCCCAGCGGCGCGCCCTGAACACGCCCATCCAAGGCACGGCGGCCGATATTCTAAAACTGGCGCTGGGACGTATTTTGGCGGGGTTGCCTGAACGCCCGTGGCTGCGGCCTTTGCTGCAAGTTCATGACGAGCTGGTTTTCGAGCTTCCTACCAACAAGGTAACGGAAGCCGTTGTTTTTATCAAGGCTTGCATGGAAGCGCGGCCGTTCCCTGAATTCGATATACCGATAATCGCCGAAGCCGCCGTTGGCGTAAGATTCGGCGAAATGAAAGAAATCGAGGCGACTTAACTTATGAGTATCAGTAAACGAAACAATGAGGGTTATTACGACCCCACCGCATATGAAGCCCTAAGCGCGGTTGAACGGGATAAGCCCCGCAAAGACAAAGTAAAACACACGCCGCCGATGGTATATATCTGCTCGCCCTACCGGGGCGATACCGAAAACAACACGCAAAATGCCCTGCGTTACTGCCGCTTCGCCGTGGAGCGGGGATACTTTCCGCTGGCTCCTCACTGTTATTTGCCTTTGTTTATGGACGACAACATACCCGCCGAACGGGAGCTTGCGTTGTCCTTCGGGTTGAGGCTGTTGAACGGCTGCCGGGAACTTTGGGTGTTCGGCGATGTTATCAGCGAGGGCATGAAGCGGGAAATTGACAAAGCCCGCTCAAACGGCATCACGGTTAAATATTACAATCACAAATTCGAGGAGGTTCACTCATGAATACAGGACTGCAAATTTTCAACTATCAGCAAAACGAGGTGCGCGTTGTTCTGCGCGGCGGCGACCCATGGTGGGTTGCCAAGGATGTGTGCGAGGTCTTCGGCGAGACCAACCGAAACCGCGCGATGCAATCTCTTGATGAGGACGAAAAGGGGTATACGCAAATGAACACCCCCGGCGGCGTACAACAATTGGCCATCGTAAACGAAGCGGGATTGTATTCTCTGCTTTTTGCCATGCAGCCGGCTAAAGCGCGGGGCGTCAGCGAGGAATATGTTCTTGAGCGAGAGAAAAAGCTCAGGCAATTCAAGCGTTGGGTGACCCACGAGGTTCTGCCGTCCATCCGCAAAACAGGTATGTACGCGACGCCCGAAGCGGCTGAAAAGTTACTGAACGATCCCGACTTTCTCATCGCCGCGTTGGAAGAAATCAAGGCGATTCGAATCAAGAACGCCGCGCTCGCCGAAACGGTCAGCATACAAAAACAGCAGATTGCGGAAATGAAACCCAAAGCCAGTTATTACGATGTGGTGTTGAATTGCAAAAACGCCGTGGCCGTTACCACAATCGCCAAGGACTACGGCAAGTCCGGGCAATGGCTCAACGATCATCTCCACAGCCTCGGCATTCAGTTCAAACAGGGCAATATCTGGTTGTTGTATCAGAAGTACGCCGAAAAGGGGTATACCTGCACCAAAACGCACAGCTATCCGGCAAATAGCGGAGAGGTTCATTCGAAAGTCCATACCTACTGGACACAAAAAGGGCGCCTGTTCATCTATGAGCTCCTTAAATCCGGCGGTTATCTTCCGTTGATTGAATCGGAGGCGGATTCCAAGGAGGACTGCGGGGTGAAAACGTAATGCGGACAACGGATTTTTTACAAACCCTATACGGCGGCGCGTCATCTGGATGGCTCACAATCTGGACGCTCCCTGATAAAAAGACGGCATATTTCCCCGTGACCGATATCCCCGCAGCCGTGAGCTATGCCGAGAGCCGTTTTGACACCCACGATGTCTATTACGGCGTCGGGCTTCGAGGCGAAAAACTCGGTGAGCGTCAGCGGGGAGGCAACGAGGATGTGACCGTCGTCCCGGCGCTCTGGTCGGACATCGACATCCAAAGCCCCGCCCATAAAGAGACCGAATTGCCGCTGACGGCGGATGAGGCTCTTGCTTTTCTTGACAGCCTACCCTTGCGGCCGTCCATCGTTGTCAACAGCGGCAACGGGCTTCACGCCTACTGGCTGCTGGATAAACCGCTGGGGATTGCGACCGGGGCGCACCGTAAAAACATCGCCGACGCTTTGCGCGGCTGGCAGATGTATATCAACGCCGCCGCGAAAGACAAAGGCTGGAAGCTCGACAATACTTCCGACCTGTCCCGCGTTCTGCGGCTCCCCGGCGGCGTCAACCATAAGCTGGACAATAACGCCCGCGCCGGGGTTATCTCCGTGAACGATAATCGTTACGCCCCGTCAGATTTTACACCGTATATTCAGAGCGAAACCGACGCCGTCTCTGACGGTTCGCCAATGGCGAATAGGTCTGCGGACGGCACGACCTCGTTCAGCGGAACAGTGGCAAACGGCGAACGTATCCTTGAAAAATGCGCCTTTATGCGGTATTGCCGAGATAACGCGGCAAACTTACCCGAACCGCAGTGGTACGCGATGCTGGGCAACCTCGCCCTCTGCTCCGACGGAAGGTTACTCTGTCATGAATTTAGCAAGTCGTATCCCGGATACAAAACCGCCGAGACGGAGAACAAAATCGCCCACGCCAAGGAAGCCGCGAAGCCCCACACCTGCGCTTACATTCAACAATCGCTGGGTTTTGACTGCGGCGGCTGCACAGCGGGGTGCAAAGCCCCCGTCGCATTGGCCGCCATCACGAAAGCCGAGCTTGTCAAGAATCTGCTGGAAGCCGACCTTGAGGATTGGAACGAGGTATACACCGATAAAGAATACCTCGACGCGCTGTGCTACGCGAAAGCGGTCATGCCAGGAGACTACGCAAAGTTCAAGGTTCATGTCAAAGGCAAGGTCAATATCCCCGACTTGGAGCGTTGCCTAAAAGCCCACGCGAAAGAGAGTCGCCCAACGGATGAGGACGAGGAGAGCCTGGAGCTTGACGGCATCGATCTGCACGGAGCGAAGATTCCCCGACGCTGGCAGGTGTCGAACAAGCACGGGGTACGCCGCGCCTTTGCCGCGAAGGACAGCGATACGGAGGTCGTCGCTTGCCCCGACCCGGTGGTCATCACGCGGCGTTTGGTCAATCTTGACGACGGCAAGGAAAAACTGGAGCTTTCTTTCCGGCGCGACGGGCATTGGAAAACGACCGTAGGTAATCGCACTCAAGTTTACAACAAGGCTTCGATTCTCAGCTTCGGGGACGAGGGGTTGCACGTGACCAGCGGCACGGCGGCGGAGCTTGTCAGTTACCTCTCCGACTATGAAATGTGCAACATGAAGGTCATTCCCCGCGTGTCCAGCATCGCCCGCCTTGGCTGGATCGAGGGTACTCAGCAGTTTTTTCCTTATTCCGTGAATGAGCCTGTCATGTTCGAGGAGGACAAGGGAACGGCGATGCTGTACCGCAACCTTGCTGAGCAGGGCGACTATACCGCGTGGAAAGCGATGATGGAGCGGCTCCGCAAAAATCCGCTGGCGCGTTTTATCACGTCCGCGTCCTTCGCCTCGCCGCTTCTTTGCAAAATCGGCGTGCGCACCTTCGTCATGCATCACTGGGCGAACAGCGGCGCGGGCAAGTCTGCCATACTCAAGGCGGCGATCTCCGTCTGGGGCAATCCGCTGCGGATTATGGGCAACGGCTTCACGACCATTGTCGGCACGGAGCAGCTGGCGGGTACGCTGCGGCATCTGCCTTTTGGCATCGACGAAAAACAATCCGCCGACGAAAAGCGCATGAGCCTGGAACATCTCATCTACGTCCTCGGCCAGGGCAGCGGCAAGATTCGCGGCGCGCGCGGCGGAGGCAACGCCGAGGTCGCGACATGGCACAACATTGTCATGCTCACGGGCGAGGAGCCGGTGACGCGCACTTCATCGCTGGACGGCATTCAGACCCGCACCTTCGAGATTTACGGTGCGCCGATTGACGACCCGGATTTCGCGAAAGAAACGCATATCGTCAGTGAGCAGAATTACGGTTTTGCCGGTGCCGCGTTCATGCGGGCGGTCTGTGAAAAGCTCAAAGCAAACCCGGATTCTCTGCGGCAGGAATATCTGTCTATCCTCGAAGAGCTAAAGCGCAGGGGGCTGAAAAACGTTCATGCCGACTATGTGGCGGCGGTGTGCCTTGGGGATATCCTCGCGGAAACCGTCGTCTTTGGCACGGACGCCGAGACTGCCCGGCGGGAGGCGCTGGCTTGCGGTGAAGCTGTCTACGCCGTCAATGAGTCACAGATGTCCGCGAACGTGGTTGAGCGCGCCTGGGATTTCATCAAGGGATGGCTGGTCAGCAATGAATTCCGTTTTTCGCCCGACGCCGCGCCGTTCTATGGGAAGACGGAGACATGCGGGCGGGACAGCGAGTATTCGGTAATCCCCGCTTACCTTGATTCCGCGCTTGAGGAAGCGGGATTCAATGTCAAAAAGACGTTTCAGGGCTTGCGGGAGCAGGGCTGTATCGCCACGCAGAAAGACAGCGAGGGCAAGGAACGCACCAAAAAGCTCGTCTGGCTTTACGGAAAGCCGGTTCGCTGTTATGTGTTCAAGGTAGCCACGGACAGTATTCCACCGCTTTGCGGTGAGAAAGAAAAATAAAAGCATAACCACTATAACCACTAACCATTACAACAATATATGTCGTGTAGGGGGCATATCCCGCGATTTTTTCCACACACATATACACCTAAATAAACAAGGTTGCGTCGGCGGTAGGCGGTCAGGGTGGTTATGCGGTTAGGACTGAGGGAAATATCCATGCTCGAAAAAGACATAACAAACCAGATCATGCGTTATCTAAAGACGGTACCGAACTGTTTCTGCTGGAAACAGCATGGCGGACAATTCGGAACCGCCGGTCTCCCCGATATCATCCTTTGCCTGAACGGGCGCTTTGTTGCGTTCGAGGTCAAGACGGAAACCGGGAAGCTGACTAAGTTGCAGGAATCAACGATACAAAAAATCAAAGCCGCAAAGGGCGAAGCCTTCAAAGTCACATCGCTTCAAGAAGTCAAGGAGACTATCCAAAATCTTAATTCTTGAACGGAGGACATTTCCATGGCTAAAAACATACGATGCGCTTCCTGCCGCTTTGCCCGTCAGGACATAAATGCCAGTGAATATACAAAAAAGCATTGCAAGGATTGTGAATTGGACAGCGGCTGCACATGCCGCAAGAAGGTTTGTAAATGCGGCGATGGCTGCGAGTACAAAGACACCGAAAATATCTGCCCAAAGCAGACCCTCAAATGGGCGGCCATTGAATGCGGTTGTTCCGACAGCGAATATTACAAAGCCTTGCTGAACGTCACTCCCGGCGGCGACAAGCAAGACCGTATAACATGGAACGGCTGTCCCTGCGGAGAGTGTGGTGAGCGGTCATGACGGCGAAACAGTACCTCTCTCAAATACGCAGCCTTAAAATACGGATCGCCGCCATGGCCGAGCAGATTGAGTTTTTGAGAGCGGCGGCCGAGTGTGTAACGACGACCTACAGCGATATGCCGAGACCCGCCACCCGCAACATCCACAAAAACGAGGATGCCATTATACGGGTGCTGGATATGGAAGAACGAATGCGGGGAGCGTTCAAC
The DNA here is from genome assembly GCA_009787135.1 of Bacillota bacterium. GTDB lineage: Bacteria > Bacillota > Clostridia > Christensenellales > Aristaeellaceae > Avichristensenella. Next base: position 9,037 of record WRGP01000225.1, read on the forward strand.
CGTCTCACGGAAATCAATGAAGCTATTGAATCTCTGTCAGACCCCACGCTTCATTCCCTGCTTGTCAAACGGTATGTCCGGGGAGAGCGGTGGGAGCAAATCGCGGCCGATTTGTTTGTCAGCATACGGCAGGTTCACCGCTTGCACCAAGCCGCGCTTGATAAAATTGAAGCCGATTTGAAAGTTGGCACATGATGGCACAGTATTGCACAGTCAGTCATCTTGTTTATGAAAAGGCGGCCTGTTACAATAGAGAATGAGAAAGTACACTTTTGAGAAAGCCTTCGCGGGAGCGTCCGTGAGGGCTTTTGTTTTGCCCCAGCGATGGCGTTTCCGAAAGGGAGCGCCTTTTATTTTACCCGAAAGGATGAACACAATGCCATATAAACCGAAGAAACCCTGCGCCCACTCCGGCTGCCCAAAGCTGGTGACCGGGCGCTTTTGTGAAGACCACGCCAAACAGGACGCCCGCGAGTACGAACGGTACCGCCGCGACCCAGCGACACGCAACCGTTACGGCCGGGCGTGGAAGCGTATCCGTGACCGCTATATCGCGGCGCACCCTGTCTGTGAACGGTGCTTGGCGGAGGGAAAGCTTACCCCCGCGCAAGAAGTCCATCACCTACAGGAATTAAGTGCGGGGGGAGACCACGCGGAAGAAAATCTTTGCAGCTTATGTAAAGCACATCACTCTGCCGTTCATCTGACAGAAAGGAACAAAAAAGAAAAATGAACAACTCAATAATAACCCCCGGCGACATCTTCGGAATGCTAACTGTTGTTATGCGCGGGAGCGATTACTGTTGGCGAAATCAACGATATGCCCGCTGGATATGTCGGTGCGATTGCGGTAACGAAACGCTTGTGCGTGACTGCGCGTTAAAAAACGGAAAAAAAAAGACGGACGCCCCCTAACGGGTGTCAATCCCTACGGCCTCACAAGCCAGCAACGGCGTGGGGTTTCCTGAAAATTTTTCAAAAATCAAAAATCAAAAAATCAAAGCAATCAAAATCAAAACCGGGAGGTGACGGATATGCCCAGCGGAGGCTACCGTCCGGGGGCTGGCCGTCCTCGGAAAAATATAGACGACAAAAGACTTGAGGGCAAAGCGGCCAAACCGACAGCCCCGGCGCCGCCGCCGAAAAAGGTCTGCTCCAAAAACGTGATGGCGGACTATTTTTCGATGGCGATGAAGGAATGTGAAAAAGAAGTCCCCCCGGCGGATGTCCTGCGAACCGAGATTGAGGACTACATCTCCGCCCGCGGCTGCGAGGGTTACGTCGCGCCGCAGACCATAACGGACTATGTGCTGAATAGGCAGGGCTTTCTCGCCTGTGAAGCCATGAACCGTAAAATCGGACGCATGACAAAAGACCTGAAGCTGTCGCCCTACGTCACGGCGGCGCAGGGATACAACAAAGCCATGCGCGACGACTTCAACCTGATCATGCAGATCATCAACAAATACAGCGGCAACGGGGGCGAGGAGAAAAACGCCTTCCTTTCGTTACTACAAAACAGGGGGTTTTAATCAATGGAAACAACCACACGCTTTGAAAGAGTGGATATCGGCAAGCTCGTCCCATACGCGAGGAACGCCCGCACCCACAGCAAAGAACAGATTCTGCAGCTTCGCTCCAGCCTGCGGGAGTTTGGCTTCGTCAACCCGGTCATCGTTGACAAGGATTTTAATATCATCGCCGGACACGGACGCGTCATGGCCGCCAAGGAAGAAGGGCTGACCGAAATCCCCTGTGTTTTCGCGGAGCATTTAACCGACGCACAGAAAAAGGCGTACATCCTCGCCGACAACCGGCTCGCGTTGAGCGCGGGATGGGACGAGGAACTGCTGGCTTTGGAGTTTGCCGACCTGAAAGACCTCGGCTTTGACCTTGGGTTGACGGGCTTCGACGAAAAGGAAATAGAAAACCTTTTCGCCACTGGCGAACAGGAAGTTAAGGACGATAACTTTGACCTCACTGCCGCTTTAGAGGAAGCGGCCTTTGTTTTGCCCGGCGACGTTTGGACTTTAGGCAGACACCGTCTTATTTGCGGTGACGCGACCGATGCGGATACGATTAAAAAACTCATGGATGGGCGCAAGGCCAACCTTGCTTTGACCGATCCCCCTTATGCCGTCTCGTATAAAAGCGCGAGCGGCCTTTCAATTAAGAACGACAGCATGAAACCCGATGAGTTTTACAGTTTCCTTCTCTCGTCATTCCGTAACATCGCCGACAACATGGAAAGCGGCGGCTCGGCGTACATCTTCCATGCTGATACCGAGGGCGAAAATTTCCGTCGGGCTTTTCGCGAGGCGGGCTTTCATTTGTCGGGAACGTGCATTTGGGCAAAAGACAGCTTTGTCATGGGACGTTCGCCATACCAATGGCAGCATGAGCCTATTCTCTACGGCTGGCTTAAAACGGGGACGCACAAGTGGTACGCTGGGCGTAAAGAAGCTACCATTTGGAACTTTACCAAACCCAAGCGCAACAGCGATCACCCGACGAGCAAGCCCCTCGACTTGCTTGCTTATCCGATAAAGAATAGTAGCCAAGCCAACGGCATCGTGCTGGACGTTTTCGGCGGTTCCGGCTCGACGCTTATCGCTTGTGAGCAAACTGACAGAATCTGCAACATGCTCGAATTGGATGAAAAATACGCATCGGTTATTCTTCGCCGTTATGCTGAAATCAAGCAAAACGGCGGTGAGGATATTACCTGTGAACGCGGCGGAGAAGTGTTGAAATATGCTGACTTGATGAAGGAGGTTGAACGAAAGTGAATTGCAAAAGCCTGACGCTCGGCTCACTTTTTGACGGCTCAGGCGGTTTCCCGCTGGCGGGAATGCTCTGCGGAGTGACGCCGCTCTGGGCTTCGGAGGTCGAGCCTTTTCCGATTCGGGTAACGACCAAGCGCATCCCCAAAATGAAACACCTCGGCGACATCAACCAAATCGACGGCGGCGCGGTTCCCCCTGTGGACATCATCACAGGGGGATTTTGCTGCCAAGACCTCTCGGTCGCGGGCCGCAGGGCCGGGCTTCACGGAGAGCGGTCGGGACTGTTTTTTCAGATTATAAGGATTATAAAAGAGATGCGCCAAGCCACCGAAAACGCCTACCCGAAGTTTGCCGTACTGGAAAACGTGCCGGGTATGTACAATTCGGCGGGCGGCGCCGATTTTTTGGAGGTACTCAATGAACTCATCAAAATCAAACAAGACGGTCTTGTGCCGGACGAAACCCTGTCAGTACCTATGCCTGAAAGCGGCAAATGGTCAACGAGCGGGGAAATCGTGGGAAACGGTTTCTCCCTCGGCTGGCGAACGCTTGACGCTCAATTTTGGGGAGTCGCCCAGCGCCGCCGCCGTTGTTACATTGTCCTCGATCTTACAGGCGAACGTGCCGGAAAAATACTATTTGACGAAACGCGCCTGCGAGGGAATCCTCCGCAGGGCTTCGGCGCGCGGCAAGCAACTGCCGGAGATTCTGCGGCTGGCGCTGGAGGCGCAATGCCGTGCCTGATGGATCAGGGCGGCTCGAAGATGGAGATATCCGATAATGTAACCGGGACGCTCCGATCCCAGGAACACGGGCATCAGCCCATCGTGATTGAGTCGGCGGGGTTTTGCACCGAGCATTCGGCGAAAGCCCGAGGCGTGGGCTTTGAGAACGAGAAAAGCCCGACGCTCCGCTCCAGCGTCGTCCCCGCCACGGTGATTTACGACGCGCGGGGCAACGGCGACGGTGAAACCGCGAACACCATCACCGGAGACCACAACGGGCATATATCCGATTACACCGCGCTGGCGGTCACGCCCCGCGCTTTCGGAATCTGCTCAAAGAACAGCAACAGCATGTTGTCCTCCAACCCGCTCTCTGGCGTATATGAGGCCGCCACGTCCCGAACCCTCGACACCTCCGTCCCCGACCCCAACAAAAACGCGGGCGGCATGGCGATTGTGGCTTTTGACGGAAAACAGGTGACCTCAAAAACAAACCGAAGCAACCCTCAGCCCGGCGACCCATGCCACACGCTGGCCTCGGGCAGCGCCGATAGCGCGATTGTGGCGCTGGAGGGCAACGGTTCCCGTCCGTCCCACAAAGGCTCAGGTATCAGCGAAAATGGCGTAAGCCCGACCCTCAATACCGTCGAACGCCACGCGGTCGCTTATCAGGACAAGGTCGGCGCGCTGTGCGCAAGCGACTACAAGTTCCCGCAAAATATGCAGATTGAGCAGGGCAAGGCCGTGGTTGAGTGTGTGGTCGCCGAAAACTATCAGCACGGCGGCTATCGCGAGGTGGATAAGGCCGGGACGCTCAAGGCGACCGGCGGCGATTTCCCCGGCGGCGAGAACGTCGTGGTTGAGAATTGTTATGTTGTGCGGAGGCTGCTTCCATCGGAATGCGCCCTTTTGCAGGGTTTCCCCCCGTGGTGGTGCGCCGGGCTGGAAACGCCGGAGCCGACCGAAGAGGATATCGCTTTCTGGTCAGAGGTCTGGGAGACCCACCGCAGAGTTATCAGCAAATCCTCCAAGCCCAAGAGCCGCGCCCAGATCGTCAAATGGCTGCAAAATCCCCACAGCGACAGTAAGGAATACGCTATGTGGGGAAATGGCATTTGCCTTAACTGCGGGGTTTTCGTCCTCGGCGGCATTGTGTACTATAGCCGGATAATGGCCTCAAATGAGGCCGATAGTTCTACATCGGAACGCTCCGAAATGACTTGATATACTGTGCGAAGGACGGTAATATGGGTTACAACGAAGGGCAACAAACCCTTTGAAATCAAGGAAAACGGAGGATTTCACGATGAAACTCAGCTACCAATTAACAGGCGACAAACGCAAAAGTCTGGCGGGCGCGGTAAGCTCCGCGCTGAACGCCCCGACCAAGTACCTCGGGATGCCGACCGCGAATTATGAAATCGGCGGCTATACCCTCACCAAGGCGGGCGAGCTTATCGGCGAGGACAATTCGGACTTGGAAACCGCCCTGCGCGAGAACGGCTTCGAAGCCGTCGAACGCGAGTATGACAAACCGGAAGCTCCCGCCCCGAAGCGCAAGGGCATCCTTGACACGCTGGTCGATGAGCTCAACGCCAACGCCGAAGACGGAGAACACTGGGAACGACTGCACAGGCCGCCGACCATCATCGACAACAGCGGCCGCGAACACAACCTTGACGGAACCTTTGCCACTGCAGGGATAACCGAGCGGGAAGCATTTGGCCTCGGCAGGGAGCGCCGAGACCCCATCGGCGAGGACGCGGAGAATCTCTGTGGCGGCCCGCAAGCAAGCGACGTACCCGATACCATTACAATCGAAGTTCCCTTCACCTCCTGCGGCGACCTTACTCTGGCGAAAGCGAACCTCGCCGCCCTGCTCCAAAGCAAAGCCACGCTCATCAACGCCGCCCTCGGCGAGGACGCGTTTTGGTACGCGCCTCCGGAGGATTACAGCCCCGAAAATCCCGGCGGCTGGTACGGCCCCGAGCCGCGCGACAACACCCTGCCGATTGAATTCACGGATGACACGGTCAAATTTGAGTGGCTGCGATTCGGCACGGATGCCGAGGTGGTGGCAGCTTGGAGCGCGTTCCTTTGCGCGGCAATCAAGTTTTCAAAGAAGGCCAAGCGAGTCACCGCTAAGGACGGGGCGGTCGAGAATGAGAAGTTCCATTTCAGGGCGTTTCTGGTTCGCATCGGCATGAACGACGCCGAGAACAAGTCTCACAGAAAAACGCTGCTCCGTAACCTGACCGGGGACGCGGCATTTGCCACAGCCGAAAGCAAAGCCCGCTGGCAAGCGAAGCATCTCAAAAACGCGGAGGTGGCGGACAATGGCTAACTTATATAAACTCAAGGGCGGGTACAAGGTTCGGGAACACCAACTCTTCCGGCGAACCTTCCCCGTTTGGGGCAGCGACGAACTGCACACGGCGACATATTTCATCCACCGCGAAAAGGTGTACTCCGTTGACCCCGAAACGGGCCGGCCGTCACGATGCAATTTCAGCGTCGGGTATCTTAACACGAAGTATAAACAAACCTTTCTGCCGCTTGATGAATTTTACGAGGGTGAAATCGGCGATGAGGACGAAACGGAGGCAGACGAATGAGCGAGATTATCAGCAAAGCCGCCCTTGAGGCGCGGCGGGCGCGATACACCCCAGGCACACGGGTGGAGCTTGTTCGGTTCTCGGATGAGTATTCAAGCCTTAAGCCCGGCGACCGTGGAACGGTTGAACTTGTTGACGACGCTGGCGGTTGCCACATTGCCTTCGATAACGGCAGCCATCTTGCCGCCCTATGGCAGGTCGATGAAATCCGCGTGGTTGCCAGTATACCTCCGGAAGCGGTCGCTTCCGTAAAAGAAATAGCCCAAAGCGGCGAAACGAATATGCTGGATGCGAAAGCGGTATTTCAAATCGCGGTGCGCGACGGCCACGACGCTCTGGCTGACTTTGTTTTCTCCCATACGCCACAATACAGCGCCTTCATCCTCAGTGGCATTCCCGACTTGGAATAGTCATAATCTACACAATGTGACCGCCCTGAAAGCCTTGATAATTCTACCTTTTACAGTCTTGCTATTAGCCCTGATAGACGGTAATATGGTACACAACAAAGGGAACAAACCCTTTAAAATCAGGAAAACGGAGGCCAAGAACATGGCAAAGCAGGATTTGAACGGTATGCTTGAAACCATCGCGAAGAATTTTCTCGGAATAGGAACCTTGACGCCCCAAAACAGCGACAGCCTTGATTTTCACGAGGTTTCGGTTTGGAGCCTGAAAGCGGCGCTCGAAGAGGCCTACAAAGCGGGAAAGGAAGGGAAATAACCATGTGGCACGAAGGACGAATCGGCTCAACGACGAGCAACACCATTTATCAGTATTGGGCGAAGGTTTACGAAACCGGCTCGGAGCATGGAATCAACCAAGGCAAGGTGAGCAAACTCACCATCCGCAAGGTTGGCGAAACCCGCGACCTTTACAATTACGACCGGGGACTGGATGTTGGCTGCGCCAATGACGAGGTCAGAGCGGTTTTGAGCATCATCCTCGCCAAGTACAACTGAGGAAGGAAACGAGATGGATTTAACAATGAAGGAACTGCGGCTCCACACCCTGCGGGGCGATATCCAGCAGATCGGAATGGAGAGCGACTTCAACAAACGCGGCATCCGTAGAATTTTAGAACAGCGGTATGTACACGGCACGGAAATTCCTGTCACCAAAGCGGAATTCGACAGCGCACTGGATGAGGAATACAAAAAAGTCGAGGTTTGGCGCGCCAGCCAGCAAGGATAAACATTAACATTGCATACAACTGAGGACAGCCGCCCCGCAGGGGTGTCTGTGCCTCGTACAAATAGATTTCAAGAGACTTCTTCGGAGGTCTTTTTTAATACCCATTTTTCGGGAGAGGAGACGCAACCCATGGCATATCAATACACCCCCACGCCGCTCATGCTGCCCACCAGCCACTACGACCAGCGGCGGG
>WRGP01000226.1 GCA_009787135.1 Bacillota bacterium
CCTCAAATGCTCATTGCGCGCAATCGGCATTTGAGGCCGGGCCGAGCGGCGGGCGGCGGCGCAATGCGGGGAAAGATCCGCAAGATTCCCGCTAAATCCAGCGCAAAACCGTGTTACGTCATTCTCCCGCGTGAACCGCGGTTCATACGCTTGAAGGGATTAATTCTATCACCTTCCCGCTCGTCTCCTGCCAGCAGCGTTCCACGCCGTCAAAGTCCATACGGCTGATGTATTCCACCTCCAATTCATCATGGAGCGCCTTGGCCCTGCGGATGGATTCGCATGCCGCCTCAATCGTCCGGTCGAACTGTTCGCCGTTGAATGTGAGCGCGTCACGCTCAACCGCGCCCGGCGCGCGCAAGCGCAGCGCATCATAGGAGATCGTCCGCTCCGCCGGCGCGTCCAGGGCGTGGTATCGGTTTTCTGAGGTGATGAGCAGCCCAAAGACCGGGATATAGAGGTGTTCCAGCCGCTCTGGCTGCAGGGGGCAGTACATGGCCTCCACATCCATGCCGCGCAGAAGCGCCGCGTGGCGCAGGCAGGACAGCAGCTTATGGCTGTCCATCCCCCATTCACCCGCAACGCGCCAGATGCGCGGCACGGCCAGCGTCTCCAAATAGTTCACACAGCCCTGCGGCGTGATGGCGCTGGCAAACATGGGCCGGCTGCGGCCCGGCTTTGTGGGCTCCCGGTACGCTGTGACCGTCTCCAGCCACGGCGCGAACTGCCGCATCAGCGCCGCCTCATCTGTAATCGAGCGGAGAATGTAGGCCGAATCTTCCCTAAGGGGCAGCGCGGCTTGCAAGTAGCGGTACGCCTGGTTGAAGCAGACCGATATGGCTTGCTTGAGCGAAAGGATTTCCGATTTTCGCAGGGACAGGCCCGTTTCGTCCAAGAAAACCCCCAGGTTGAGGATACTGTCCGCCGCGCCCGGCATTTCGGGGTCTACGATGTGCGGCGCGGTTCCATCCAGCATCGCGAAGCCGATGGCGCGGCATACCACCCCGTCCAGCGAATCGTTGTCGCTGGAGCAGTGCAGGTATTCGATCATCTGCCCATGATCCTCAAGCATCTCCGCCATGCGGCGCATGAAGGTACTTTTGCCAACGCCCGGCCCGCCCTTTAAAATGATCACGCGCGTTGCTTCTTCGGGAGGCATGATGTACTGATAAAAGCTATGAAACCCTCTTGCCGTGTTGCCGCCTGGAAACCAGTGTCGCTGCACCGCAATCCCCTCCCATTTTATTAGGTAGAGGAGCATATGCAAGGGGAGCGTCACGCATGACGGTGAGAGCAGGGGCCAAAAACAATGGCCAGGCAGTGCCCGGGGGGAGCAATGCCCCCTGCCCCTTCGCCGTCTCTTTATCCCGTCACGGCATCCGATCACGCCGATCACGCCTGTGGCGATTTTCTCTGTCCGGCAGTTGCCTTTCCCCACCATTTTTGCTATACTCTACACATTCGGTTTATCACAATATAATAATAGGGAAGTGTTTTCATGCAAGCATCCCGTCTGCCTTTTTCCCGGAAGCTGGCGTTCGCGGTGGGCGATTTCTTCGGCGGCGGATCGTTCAACATCGTCAATTTTCTGTATCCCACCTTTCTGACGATGATGGTTGGGCTATCGCCTTACTGGGTCGGCGTGGTGATGCTGGTCGCGCGTATCTGGGACGCTGTCACCGATCCGCTGATGGGCTACATTTCTGACGCGACGCGCTCAAAGATGGGCAAACGGCGGATCTACATCGCCATCGCCGCGCCGTTGGCGCTGATCAGCTTTTTCCTTCTCTTCTTCCCGTATTCGTTTTCCTCGACTGCGGCACGGGTGTCGGCGGTGCTGGCGTCCTACATTCTCTTTTGCACCGTACAGACGATGATGATGATTCCCTACCATTCCCTCGCTTCGGAGATCAGCGCCGATTATGGCCAGCGCGCCAGCGTCAATGGCCTTCGCCTTGGGTTTTCCATCTTCGCGTCGATTTTGTGCGTGGCCGTGCCGGGCATCATTGTGGATTCGTTTGCTGACAGGGGAAAGGGCTATATCGTTATGAGCCTGCTGTTTGGCTCGCTGTTCATGCTTGCGCTTCTTTGCACCGCGTTCTTTGTTCGCGAGGAAATTATCACGCCGCCGATCCGGACACGGATATCACTCAAAGCCTTCGTACGGCCGCTATCCCTTCCCGCGTATCGCTGTTATTTGGGTATGCAGCTGTGCCTTTCGATGTCCATGGCGGTGATGAGCGCGTTGTTCTTCTTCTATGTGGATTTCAAAATCATGCGGGAAGCGACGATGGCCGGGGAGAGCAACTTCGTCGGCATGTTCGCCGCGGCCCTGATGTTTTCCATGCAGATCATCGCGCTGCCCTTTTACCTGTGGCTGATAAAAAAAACAAGCAAGGCTGTAACCTACAGGATCGGCGCGGCGCTATGGATTGTGGGCGGGCTGGCAGTTTTCCTGCTCACACCCAATACGCCCGTGCCCTTTATCTATCTGCTGGCCGCTTTTTTGGGCTTTGCCATCAGCGGACCGGGGCTCGTTCCCCACACGATGTTTGGAGACGTGATGGATGCCGCGCAGCTTGCCTTTGGCGATAGAAACGAAGGGGCCTTTGTCGGGCTGATGAACTTGATCAACAAAACGGTGCAGGCCGTTGGCATTGCGCTGGTCATGGCGATACTCGGCCTATGCGGCTTTGTGGAGCAGGCCCTCGGCGCTCCGCCAGTGCTTGCGCAGCCCCTCTCCGCCCAAGGCGCGTTGACCGCCATGATCGCGCTAACCCCGGCGGTGTGCATGGGCATTGGTATTTGGATCTCCGCCCGCTACCGGATTGACAAGGCGCGCCAGAGCGAGATGGCGGAGGAACTGAGGAAAAAACAAGCATAACGAACGAACACGTCAGTCCGCTTTGAACAGCTACGATAAAAATCCCTTGGAAAACACCCCAAAAGGCCGCCTTCCCGCGATGGAGAGGCGGCCTTTCACGCGCGCGAACCTACCTACTACTTTAGGCGCTTACCACGACGAAACATAGACCAAAGCCAGACCCATACAGCGCCGCACCGCTCAATGTCAGAGCGCAATGCCTTCCTCCGCCTTCGCCTTGCGCTTGAACGGCAGCCGAATCGCGGGCAGCTGGGTCTGTTTCTTGGAGATTACGTCAAACGCCACCGCCGCCAAAAGCACCAGGCCCTTGATCTCCATTTGCCTGTCCATGGGGATTCCGGTGAGCGACATGCCGTTGTTCAGGACGCCCATGAGCAGCGCGCCAATCAGCGTGCCGCCGATGGTTCCGATACCTCCGTATGCGGACGCTCCGCCAACAAAGCAGGAGGCAATGGCCTCCAGTTCATAGTTTTGTCCGGCCTGCGGATTTGCGGAGTTTAGGCGCGCGGCAACCACCAGCCCGGCCACCGCGGCGAGAACGGCCATATTCACGTACGCGAAGAACAGCAGCGCGTTGGTCTTCACACCGGAAAGGCGGGCGGCCTTCTCATTGCCGCCAAGCGCGTACATATGCCGCCCCATCACGGTGTTGTTGGTAAAAAACCCATAGACAATCAGCAGAATGCCCACCGGTACCAGCACTGTGGGCACGCCCGCGGGCATCTTCTCATTTACATAGATCCCCATCACGGTAAACAGCGCCACCATCACAGCCCCTACAATCACCAGCCGGATCACCAGCGCCCGCAGGCTGCCTATGGAATATCCCTTGCGGCGGCGGCTAAAGTAGCTGTACAGCTGCGAGGCGATAAACACCGCGGCCACCAGCCAACCCGCGATCAGCGAAAGCCCGTTGATTGTCACATCCAAATTGATGCGCCACCCCAAGATCTGTGGTATCTGAATATGCACTCTGCCGATCAGATCCGGCAGGAAGCCCGTGGAGTATTGCTTGAACTCCGCCGGAAACGGTGAAATGGTTTGGCCGCCCAAGATGCCCAGCGTCATCCCGCGGAACAACAGCATGCCCGCCAGCGTTACAATAAACGCCGGAATGCGCACATACGCGATCCAAAACCCCTGCCATATGCCGATCGCAAGGCCCGCGCCAAGGCAGATCGCGGCCGCGAGATACACGTTCATCTTCTGCGCGACGATGAGCTTGCCGGCGAGCGCGCAGACGACCGCGACCACCGAGCCGACAGAAAGGTCAATATTGCCGCCGGTCAGAATGCAGATGAGCATACCGATCGCCAGAATGATGATATGCGCGTTCTGAAAGATGATATTCGTCACGTTCATCGGCGCGAACAGCGTGCCCCCGGAGCGTATCCAAAAGAATACGACGATGGCGAGCAGCGCGATCAGCATGGAATACTGCTTGAGGCTTCCACCCAACCGTGATTTGAGCTTCCCCGAATTCCAACTCATGCCCCAATCTCCCCCTTGCTAGCTTGCATGATGTGATTCATAATGATCTCCTGTGTAGCCTCCCCGCGCGCAAGCTCGGCGACCATCCTGCCGTCGCACATCACGTAGATACGGTCGCACATGCCGAGCAACTCTGGCATTTCGGAAGAGATGAACACGATTGACTTGCCCTGCGCGGCCAGTTGGTTGATGATTTGGTAGATTTCATACTTCGCGCCCACGTCTATGCCGCGCGTGGGCTCGTCGAGCATCATGATCTCGGGCTCGGCGAACATCCACTTGCCCACCAGCACTTTCTGCTGGTTGCCGCCTGAAAGGTTGCCCACGGTCTGCTCTACGGTGGGACATTTGATGTTCAGCTTTTTGCGATACCCCTCCACGGCGCGCTGCTCGCGGTCCTTGTCCAGCACGCCTCGCCGGCTGATCCCCCCGGGATGCGCGAGCGTCACATTATGCTTGATGCTGTCGATGAGGATCAGCCCGTCGCCTTTGCGGTCCTCGGTGATATAGGCCAGCCCATTCGCGATAGCGTCGGGCACGCTGTCCAGCCGCAACTCACGGCCGCCCTTCTTGAGCGTACCGCTGATCTTGACGCCGTACGCCTTGCCAAATATGCTCATGGCCAGCTCCGTGCGTCCCGCGCCAATCAGCCCGGCGATGCCCACCACCTCGCCGCGCCGCAGTTTGAAATGGACATTGTCCACCACCTTACGCTCGGTATACAGCGGGTGATAGACTGTCCAATTTTTTACTTCCAGCGCCACCTCTTCGGATGCATGGCTTTCACGCTTGGGATACCGATCGATGATCTCCCTGCCAACCATGCCGCGGATAATCCGCTCTTCCGTAATCACATCGACGCCCTTGGCCAGCGTCTCAATGGACATGCCGTCGCGCAGCACGGTGATCTTGTCCGCCACGTAGGCCACCTCTCCGAGCTTATGCGAAATCAGGATGGAGGTAATGCCTTTCTCCCGCTTGAATTGCAGCAATAAATCCAAGAGCTTTCGCGCGTCGCTTTCGTTTAGCGAAGAGGTCGGCTCGTCGAGGATCAGCAGGCGCACGTTCTTGGCCAGCGCCTTGGCAATCTCCAAGAGCTGCTGCTTTCCCATGCCGATGTCTTTAATAAGCGTGCGCGGATCCTCGTTCAGCCCGACGACGCTCATATGCTCTTTGGCTTTTTGATACGTTGCGTTCCAATCTATGATCCCCTTGCGCTGCCGCTCGTTGCCCAGAAACATGTTCTCGGCAATGGTCAGGTAGGGTACGAGTGCCAGTTCCTGATGAATGATCACGATACCCCGCTTTTCGCTGTCCTTGATGGTACGAAATTCGCACCGCTCGCCATCAAATACGATATCGCCATCATAGGCGCCGTACGGGTAAATGCCGCTGAGCACATTCATCAGCGTGGACTTGCCCGCGCCGTTCTCGCCGCACACCGCGTGAATTTCGCCTTCCCGCACCGCCAAGTTGACGTCGCTTAACGCGATGACGCCGGGAAAGGTTTTGGTGATACCGCGCATTTCCAAAAGAGTGTTAGCCAAAAAAATCCCTCCAGCAAAAACCTTCGGTTTCTTAGCCTTTTCGTCCTTCCTTCGGCCGGACGCTTTCCCTCGGCCTCGGCGGCTCCGCCGCCGAACGGACGAAAATCCTTAAGGATTTTCCGCCTTGCGTCATCCCCGTGTGGTAAGGCTTCCATACGGAAACCTTTGATGGCGCACCGTCCTCGAACACACACCCCACCCGAAAAATCCGCAAATTTTCAGGGGACGACGTTCCTCTGCCCGTTCCATGCAAGCGCATGAACCGCGCCATTGATCGCGCGCAATTGGCATGTTTCCATGCGCTTGAATGGAACGGGCGGGCGTTACCCGCTCGCCCGCCCCCGTCCGGCTGAAAATCAAACCTCGTCCGGCGTAATGAACTCCCCGTTTACTTCTACATAATAACCGCTGTCGATGAGCAGCTCCTTGTAGTTCTCGGCGTTGGCAAACACCGGCACACACAGGTAGGAAGGAACGACTTTGACGCCGTTGTCATACGTCTTGGTGTCGTTGATCTCGGGCTCGGCGCCCTTCATCAGCGCGTCCACCATGCCCACGACCTTTTCCGCCAGCGTGCGGGTATCCTTGAACACGGACATGGACTGGATGCCGGAGACGATATACTGCATGTTGGGCTTATCGCAGTCCTGGCCGGTGATAATCGGGAACTCCTCAAAGCCGGCGGCGGTCAGCGCGTTGATGACGCCCATGGCGGTGGAGTCGTTGGAGCAGAGCACCGCGTCCAGCGTGGCGCCTGTGGAGTAGTAGGCGGTGATGATGTTCTCAAAGCGCGCCTGCGCGGTCTCGGTCTTCCAGCTCATGGTGCCGACCTCGGCGAGCGTGGTCTGACCGCTGGGCACGACGAGCTGGCCGTTCTCAATGTAAGGGGTAAGCTGGTCCATGGCGCCGGCCAGAAAATACCCGGCATTGGTATCGTCCGGCGAGCCGCCCACGATCTCAAGGTTGAACGGGCCCGCGCCGTCCGCAAGGCCGAGCGCGTCCACGATGTACGTACCCTGAATCACGCCGACCATATAGTTGTCAAAGGTGGCGTAGTAGTCCACGGCGTCGGTGTCGGTGATCAGGCGGTCATACGCGATGACCGGCACGTCCATGGCTTTGGCAGTCTCCAGAACGGTGCCCAGCGAACTCCCGTCAATGGAGGCGATGACCAGCACTTCGCAACCGGCGGTCAGCATGTTCTCAATATCATTCACTTGGCGGGCCACGTCGTTGTCCGAGTATGTCAGCTCTACTTCGTAGCCGGCGGCCTCCAACTGAGCCTTCATGTTCGCGCCATCCTGATTCCAGCGCTGCAGGGACTGGGTGGGCATCGCCACGCCAATTTTGCCCTCAGCCATCGCGGCGCCCGCCATGGCGAGAACCATCAGCAGGGCCAATCCCAGGGAAAGAATTTTTTTCATGGTACCTTCTCCTTTTATAGAAATATTTGTACAGAAATATATTATCACGTTTGGCGTAAAATGTCACGCATTTTTTTGTTCACATTGGGTGTAATAATTGGTAAATATATTACGAAGTTTTTACAATGCCATGTCGGCCCCCAAAGGGGCGGCCCACGCCGGCGTCTGGTCCGGCGTAACCGGCGGCCGGCCAATATGGCGGTAAACAGGCAATCCGGTTCCTCGTCCCTTCTGATCATGGCGGCGGATTGATTTCCCCCTAGCCCAAATACGCCCGCCGAACCTCTTCGTTATTTAACATTTCCTTCGCATCCCCCGAGAGCACCACCCTGCCCGTCTCCAGCACATACGCCCGGCTGGCAATCGCCAGCGCCATCTTCGCGTTCTGTTCCACGAGCAGAACCGTGGTACCCTGCTGGTTGATCTCCTGCACAATGGAGAAGATCTCCTGCACCAATATGGGCGACAGGCCCATCGAAGGCTCGTCCATCATGATCATGCGCGGGTTGCTCATCAGCGCGCGGGCCGTGGCCAGCATCTGCTGCTCCCCGCCGGAGAGCGTTCCGCCTACCTGGCGCCTTCGCTCCTTCAGGCGCGGGAAGCTCTCAAAGACACGTTCGCGGTCCCGCTCAATCCCTTCCTTATCATGGCGGCCATAGGCGCCCATCTCCAAATTCTCCTGCACGGTCATGCGCGAGAAGATGCGCCTGCCCTCCGGCACGAGCGCCAGGCCCCTTTTTACAATCTGATGGGCCTCAACCGCTTTGAGGCTCTGGCCCTCGAAGCGGCAGTCTCCCTCCTTGGGGCGGATCAGCCCGGCGATGGTATTGAGGATGGTGGATTTGCCCGCGCCATTGGCGCCGATCAGCGACACGATCTCGCCCTGATACGCCGTAAAGGACACGCCCTTGATGGCATGGATGGCGCCGTAATATACCCGCAAATTCTCCACGGAGAGCATCGGGAGCTCTTTTTCTTTTTCCATCTCATTCCCCTCCCAGATACGCGCCGATGACCTTAGGGTCACGCCGAATTTCATCCGGCGTGCCCAGCGCGATCATCTGCCCGTAATCGAGTACCACAATG
Source organism: Bacillota bacterium (assembly GCA_009787135.1). Taxonomy (GTDB): domain Bacteria; phylum Bacillota; class Clostridia; order Christensenellales; family Aristaeellaceae; genus Avichristensenella. The sequence goes on from WRGP01000226.1 coordinate 8,433, forward strand.
CGCTCGCAGATGCCCATGACCAGGCTCATATCGTGCTCAATGAGCAGGATCGCCACATTAAACCGGTCGCAGATGTTTCGAATGGTGGCCATCAAATCCTGCGTTTCGATGGGGTTCATGCCTGCCGCCGGCTCATCCAGCAGCAATAGCTTCGGGTTTGTGGCCAGCGCGCGCGCGATTTCGAGCTTTCGCTGCGCGCCGTAGGGCAAGCTGTCCGCCCGCTCCTCCGCCAACTTCTCCAGGCCGAACACGCGCAGCAGTTGGTAGGCCCTGGCGTTTGCGCGCGCCTCCTCACTCCAATAGCGCGGCAGGCGCAAGGTACCCTCCAGCGACGTATACTGCATTTGATTGTGATAGGCGATTTTGACGTTGTCCAGCACCGTCAGCTTGCGGAACAGGCGGATATTTTGGAACGTGCGCGCGATGCCCACCTGCGTGATCTCATGCGTTGGCACGCCGACGACGTTCACGCCCTCGACCTCAATGACGCCGCTGGTGGGCAGGTAGACGTTTGTCAGCAGGTTGAACACCGTGGTCTTGCCCGCGCCGTTGGGGCCGATGAGCCCAACGATCTCCCCGGCGTGGATGGTCACGTCAAAATCCGTCAGCGCTTTCAGCCCGCCAAACTGGATGCCGAGGCGCTGCGCGGACAAGAGCACCGGCGCGTCTTCCGCGACAGGCGGCCGCAACGGCGGCGCTTCCTGCGCGACGGCTTGCGGCATCTCCCGCTCTTCCGGCTCCGCATGCGGGCACCGCCGGAACACATATGAGAGCAGGCCTGTCAGTGAAAACTCGCGGATGCCCAGCAAACCCGCGGGCCGAAAGAGCATCATCCCAATCAAAAGGAGCGAATACACCAGCATCCGATATTCCGAAAACTGGCGCAGCAGCTCCGGCAGCGCCGTCAGCACCAGCGCCGCGCTGATCGCGCCGGTGATTGAGCCCATGCCGCCCAGCACGACCATCACCAGGTATTCGATCGATTTCATGAAGCCAAAGTTATTGGGATCCAGCACGCCGACATAGTGCGCGTACAGCCCGCCCGCCACGCCGGCGAAGAACGCGGCGACCGTGAAGGCAAAAATTCGATAATACGTCGTTGGAATGCCCGAGGCCTCCGCCGCCACAGGATCCTCGCGGATCGACAGAATCGCGCGGCCGTGACGGGAGCGGCCCAGCGTAAACATCACGGCCACCACCAGCGCCACCAGCACATACACATAGGTGAAATTGGTGATCCTTGGGATACCGCGCATCCCGCGCGCGCCGCCGGTAAAGTCCAAATTGATGATCAGCACGCGGATGATCTCCCCAAAACCCAGCGTAATGATGGCCAAGTAATCGCCCTTCAGGCGCAGCGCGGGAATGCCGATGATCAGGCCGAATACCGCCGCCGCGAGCCCGCCAAGCAGAAGCGTGAGGGGAAAGACCGTGGCTGGATCCATGCCGATATTCTTGGTGAATAACGCGGCGGCATACGCGCCCACGCCCATAAACCCGGCGTGGCCCAAGGCCAGTTCGCCCAGCAGGCCGATCGTCAGGTTCAGGCTCACCGCCATGATGATCGCGATGCCTGCGGACAGCAGGATGCCCAGGTAATACTTGTTGATAGCGCCCTGCCCGATCAAAAAAGACATCAGCCCATAGAGCAGCGCCAGCGCTAGGATGTTCAGCCCATAGGATTGCAGTTTCTTTCGCATCCTGCTTCCCTACACTTTCTCGTGGGCGCGACGGCCCAAAATGCCCGAAGGCTTGACCAGCAGCACCACGATGAGAATGCCAAACACCACCGCGTCCGCCAGCTGAGAGGAGATAAACCCTTTCGTTAGGCTCTCGGCGATGCCCATGATGAACCCGCCCAGCATCGCGCCGGGCAGCACGCCGATCCCGCCCAGCACCGCGGCGATGAACGCCTTAAGCCCCGGCAGCGCCCCCATCGTCGGTGCGATACGGGAATACGCGGAGCAATAGAGCACCGCGCCAATGGCCGCGAGCGCGGAGCCAATGGCGAACGTAAGGGAAATCGTGGTGCTTAGGTTGATACCCATGAGCTGCGCCGCGCCCATATCCTCCGAGACGGCGCGCATGGCTTTGCCCATGCGCGTCTTGTGGACAAACGCCTGAAGCAGCAGCATCAGCAAGACGGCGACAAAAATGATCACAACCGTGATAAAGCCGATATCAAGCCCGCCGATGGAAATCGGGGCGCCTTTCAGCTCTGAAGGGAACGTCTGGGGATTGGGTGAAAAAATCAGCTGCGCGGCGTTTTGCAGCAGCAAACTTACGCCAATCGCGGTGATCAGCGAATTGATGCGCGGCATTGCCCTCAGCGGCTTATAGGCGATTCTGTCAATCGTGACGCCTAGCGCCGCGCACACCGCTATCGCGGCCAGCGTCGCGGCCCAAAACGGAATGCCCAGCATCGTCATTGCCACCATGGCCGTGTACGCGCCGACCATGATGATATCGCCATGGGCGAAATTGATAAGCTGCAATACGCCATACACCATTGTGTACCCCAACGCGATCAGCGCGTAAATGCTGCCCACTTGCAGCCCGTTGATCAGTTGCTGCAGGAATTTCATCCCCAAACCAACCCCTTACTCAAACAAGGGACTGCCGCATGTTCCGCGAAAACCCAAAGGCCGCCCCTGCATACGGCGACATATTCGACCGCCCTATGCAGGGGTTGACCTGTGGTCCATCCGCGCTATGCGACAGCCCTCGGACTATTGACGAATTGCCGGCTTTGCTTGCATCACGGCTCCTGCTGTTTTACAAACGTCTGATTGCCATCGACAAAGGTCGTGATGAAAGCGCTTTTAATCGGGTCGTTGTGATCGTCAAAGGACAGCTTGCCGGTCACGCCCTCGACATCGGTCGCCTTCATGGCGGCCACGACCGCATCAAAATCCACGGAACCCGCGGCTTTCATAGCTTCGCACAGCACGAGCGCCGCGTCATAGCCGGTCGCGTTGAACGCGTTGTAGGGCGCCTTGCCATACTTTTCGGTAAAGCTTCCGAAGAACGCGACCGCCGCGTCCGTCGTGGCGTCTGAGGCGAAGTGATCGGTGTAGAAGAACGCGTTATCAAGAAGCGCCACGTCGCTGATGACAGTCTCAATGCCGTTGATGCCGTCCGCACCCAGGAACGGAACGTTCAGGCCCACCTCGGCGGCCTGCGTCACGATCAGTGCCGCCGGGCCATAGTAATACGCCACATACAGCGCTTCAGGCTCCTTGGCGGCGATATTGGTGAGCTGTGCCTTAAAATCGACATCCGCGGCGGTCCCGGCCTCATAGGCTACGATCTCCTGGCCGTTGAGCTTCGCCTGGTCGGCAAACGCCTCGGCCAAGCCCACGGAGTAATCGTCCGCGATGTCATAGAGCACCGCGAGCTTTGTCACGCCAAGCTCGTCGCGGGCAAAATTCGCCATGGTGCGCGCCTGGAACGGATCGAGGAAGCAAGAGCGGAAGTAGTTGGGCTTGCCCTCGGTCACATCATAGTTGGTAGCGGAGGCGGTGATGATCGGAATGCCGATTTCCACGGCCAGGTCGCCTACCGCGAGGCTGGGCTTGCTGGTCACGTCGCCGATGATCGCCGAAACCTTATCGCTTTCCACCAAGCGGTTGTAGGCGTTGATCGCCTCGGTCGCATCACCCTTCTCGTCGTACCAGATCATTTCGACCGTGTCGCCATGGATGCCGCCGGCCGCGTTGAGCTGCTCAATATACAGGTCAACACCTTCCCGTACCGCGATGCCGTACTGCGCGACGTCACCGGTCAGCGGGGCCAAGCCCCCGATTTTGATCGTATCCGCCAGCGCGGAAGCCGCGCCTGACACCAACGCCACAGCGAGCAACAGGGAGAATAATTTCTTCATAACGGCGCCTCCTATTCAGTAATAAGTGCATACCCATGTTTAGGTATGGATGGTATTATAACAGCAATGCAAGGCGTTCGCAACCGGCAATTGAGCGTTTTTGCAAGTTTTCTCGGCAGAATTTGCAGAAAGTGTATATATCTTCGTTCACCTCTCCTACCGTTGCCACCTAGTAACCCCTTGCCCAGAATTCCCGATTTCACTTCTCTCCCGGTTCGGCATGCCAAGCACATACGCGCATGGTCTATGCATACTGCCCCACTCACGATTTTTACCTTCTTGTATTGGCACCTCTATCTTAATATGTGATAAACTGTTCTCGTCCATTGTGACCGCCTCCTATGATCTTTGACCTTGGCTTGTGACACCATCGCCAAGGTATCATCCGAGGCGTTTCTTGTCACCTTTCTCGTTTCTGCTCTCCCCAGCGTAGCTGGGGGAGCAATGGATAAATGATCGCAATCCAGGTCAAGATTTATATTTGGGTCTTTGTTAGAATCGTTGTGACGGGAGGTGAACAGATGGAGCGGTGGGAAAAAATCAACGCGATACAGAAGATGCAGGACTTTATTGAAGAAAATACACATGAACCCATAACCTTGTACGATTTGTCAAAATGCGCGAATTATTCGCCTTTTTACTGCGCAAGGATTTTTAAGGAGTTAGTGGGGAAATCGCCTTTTGATTATATTCGTACGCTCAGGCTTACGCGGGCCGCATTGAAATTGAGAGATGAAAAGGTAAAGGTCATTGATGTCGCGCTGGATTTTGTATTCAATTCCCACGAGGGCTTTACAAGAGCTTTTTCCAAGGAGTTTGGCATAACCCCGTATAAGTACAGCAAACAGACGCCGCCAATTTATCTGTTTATGCCCCCTTCCATCCGGGAACATTATCGCTATTTTTTGAAAGGAGTAAATCAAGTGGAAAAGAAACATGCAACCAACACCGTTTTTGTACAGGTTATCGAACGGCCGGAAAGAAAACTGATACTGAAAAGAGGCAAGGACGCCGCGGATTATTTTGAGTATTGCGAGGAAGTCGGCTGTGATATTTGGGGATTGCTTTGCAGTGTAAAGGAAGCGTTATATGAACCGATTGGTATGTGGCTGCCCGACACCCTCAGAACGCCCGGCACGTCGACTTATGCGCAGGGCGTTGAAGTCCCCGCCGGCTATGCCGGCGTCTTGCCGGAGGGCTTTGACATTATCACCTTACCCGCTTGCAAAATGATGGTTTTCCAAGGGCAGCCTTTCGAGGACGAGCATTTTGACGAAGCGATTTCAGATTTGTGGGAAGTAATGAAAACCTACAATCCTGAGCTATACGGGTTCCAATGGGCGGACGAGGACGCGCCGAGGTTTCAGTTGGAACCGCAGGGTTACAGAGGCTACATCGAAGCGCGCCCGGTTCGTCAAGTAAACAGTATAGAACAAACTGTATATTGAATTGGCTATCAAAAAGCGCTCATTGCCTCTCCTGTTCTTCGATGTCTGACGCTTCAACCGGCTCTTCCCTTCGCTTGTGCTGCTCCGGGTGCACCACATGCTTGATGAGCTCCGCGTCGTGCTGGATGTTGTTGATCTCCCAGTGGATCAGGAAGTTAAGCGCCGCGCGCAGAAGGATGATCGCGCCGACGGTAAGAATCTCATTCCAATCCCGCGCGATAACCGTGCGCAAAATCTCGCCGCCCAGTTTGAACTCCAGGCCGATGGCCATGCTCTGCGCGAGGGAAAGCCGTATGTTGGGCGCGTGCCTGAAAAAATAGTTGCAAAAAGCGCCGACAGCGCCCCATACCACGACGATGACGCCCATAAGCTCCAGGCCGTGGATGGTGATCGTAATAAACGAATGGAAAACCACCTCAAACGAGTCCAGCCAATGCACGACAACTCACCCGACTTTAAATATACGGAAAGGATATGTGTATTATATACCATCTCGCCGGGTTTGGCAAATAACTCGCCGGGTTTGGCAAATAAAATGAAGCGAACGGCATGGCGCCGCTTCACGGGCACGGCGTCGCGGGCCGTATTGGCCAGCAAACAGGAGCAAACGGCCATAAATCAAAAGATAATCACGCCATTTCAAAAAAACCGGTTTCTCCGGCCTCATGACTTTGTTTGCAATTGCGCGTACAAAGGAGTATCGTGTCACCGCTATGGGCATGAATATAGGGATAGCCGGTATATCGGGACTTGCGATGAGCGCGCTGCAGCTTCTTTTGACGCGCGGGATATCTTTGGCGTGCGCCAAAGAACTTCGGCTGGTCTTGATGCTGCTAAAGCTGCCGTTATGGACGCTCGCGTTCGTTGGCGTGGCGCTATGGTGGGGCGCCGGGCCGCTGATAGCCTTTGGCGCGGCGGCCGGGCTGTCGTATTTGACCGTGACCATCGTGCTTTTTTCGCGTTCGCGTAAGGGGGAATGAACCTTGCCTGAAATATCCATCATGCCGCATCGCGTCCATCTTCTGAGCACGGAGGTAGGCGCTTCCGTCGTCATGGGCTGGTGCGTGACGCTGCTGCTCATCGTTTTTTGCGTGGTCATCAACCGTCGAATCCGCCGCTTTACGGACACGCCGTCAGGGTTTCAAAACGTGATCGAGCTTGCGGTGGAAAGCGTGTATAGATTCGCGCATGGCAAGGTGGGCCACAACGCGGATTTTTGCGCGCCCGTGGTGCTGACGCTGATGACCTTTGTCTCCGCGGCCACGCTCGTGGAGCTTTTTGGCCTGCCGCCCGCCACGGAGGACCTCTCCTGCACGCTGGCGCTGGGCCTGATCACCTTTTCACTCGTCAACATCACCGCTTTGAAGGAGTTTGGACTCAGACGGCGCGTCGCCCGCATGGCGTCGCCCGTGTTCGTGGTACTGCCCATCCGCGTGATGACGGACTGCGTGGCCCCTATATCCATGGCGCTGCGGCTTTTCGCCAACGTGCTCGTGGGCGGCATCATCATGAAGCTGATCTACTCGGTCATTCCGCTGGTCGTGCCGGCAGTGCTTTCGGTTTACTTTAACCTGATCCACGTGGCCATCCAGACCTTCGTGTTCGGGCTTTTGACGCTCAACTACACGATGGAAGCGACGGAATAATATAGCGGCACCCGGGCGCTGCCCGTTTTTTTATAAAGATATTCGCAGGAGGGACTACCATGAGTGTTATTGGGATTATCGCGATCTCCGCCGCCGTGGCCGCGCTGACAGGCGTTGGCGCCGCGCTGGGCATGTCCATGGCCACCGGCCGGGCGGTTGAATCCATCGCCCGTCAGCCGGAAGCCGCGGGCAAGATCAGCTCCTCGCTGATGTTCGGCTTGATTATGATGGAAACGTGCGCCATTTATGGCCTGTTCGTCGCGATTCTGCTGATCTTCGTCATGCCCGGCCAGGTGCCGGTCTGAGCCATGGGAGGGCGATGACGTATGGAAGAATTCCTAAAGCTTTTTGACGCGCGGGATATCCTGCTGCACGTGATCAACGCGCTGATCCTGCTCGCGGCGGTCACGTATTTTGTCTATAAGCCCGCGCGCAAGTTTATGAACGAGCGCGCGGCGCGCGTGAAAGGCCAGATGGACGAGGCCGAGGCGCTGAAAAGACAGGCCGAAGCCGCGCTCGGCGAAGCCGAAGCCGCCCATAAAGCGGCGGAGGCGGATGTGAGCCGCGCCCAGTCGGAAGGCGCAACGCGGGCGCAGGCGTCCGCGGAGCAGATCCTGTCCGCCGCCAGGCAAAAAGCGGAAGAAACGCTGGCGCAGGCGCTGGCGGATGCCAACGCGATGAAGGCCGCGGCCCAGGAGGCTATCCAGGGCCAGGCGCTGTCCATGGCGGTGGAAATCGCTGAAAAGATGATCGGGCGCGAGCTCTCCCAAAAGGATAATGACGCGCTTGCCCGCGAGTTTTTGACAAAGGTGGGCTGACGGAATGCTACAAGGCAAGCTGTTGACAGCCATCGCGCTGGACGAAAAGACGCTGTTTGAAACAGAACAGCGCTTTTCTACGTTGCTGGGCGAGGAAGTCAGCCTGAAGATGGAAGTGGACACCTCGCTGCTGGGCGGCGTCCGCGCGGAGATCGGCGGCCGCATCTATGATGACAGCATCCGCGGCCAACTTTCCATGCTCAAGGGTTCGGTGCTGCTTGCGGCGCGGGACGCGTTGGAAGGTTCAAGCGGCGCGGCGGCCGCGGAGCGCATGCGCGGGCTTGTGGAAAAGCGTCTGGTGACCTTGGAGCCGGAGACACGCGCCTTGGGCGTTGTGCTCCGCGCGGGCGACGGCATCGCCACGGCCTCCGGCCTGTCCGGCTGCCAATATGGCGAACTGCTGGAGATAGAGCGCGCGTATGGCATCGCGATGAACCTGAACGAGGATACGGTGGATATCGTCCTCCTGTCCGGCGAAGACGACGTGCATGTCGGCGCCCGCGTGCTGGGCACGGGCCGCGTGCTGTCCGTGCCCGTGGGCCTTACGCTGATCGGCCGGGTAGTGGATCCGCTGGGCGAGCCCATCGACGGAAAGGGCCCTATCAAGCCGGACGCCTATCGTCCCATCGAGTCGCCCGCGCCCGCGATCATTGACCGCCAGCCGGTC
>WRGP01000227.1 GCA_009787135.1 Bacillota bacterium
GGCCCCCCTGCTCTTTTTTGTCTCTCAACAAATATTTTAGCAGATTTTCGGGCCGTTTTCATCCCCTTACTTTCATCGAACTCACGTTAGATAATCAACGTGTCCGGCGTTGTCCGACCCTTCGCCGATAATTTCATACCCCAAGCGTTGATAAAACCGCACGGCGGGGTTGTCTGTCTGCACCGAAAGCGACGTCCTCTTATAACCATGTTGCCGCAGTACCTCAAACAGTTTTTTCATCAGCTTTGTGCCAATGCCATACCCGCGAAATTCCGGCAGTAGCGAAATGGCAAGCTCCGGCGTTTCGTCGTCGATATGACCGTAAGCCGGAATAATACGCGTCCACGCTGCGCCAATGATTTGCTCGTTCTGTTCCGCTACAACGCCCAAGTCGCCCGGCTGCTTTCCGAAATCCTTAATGTAGCCAAAAATCTCCGGCAGGTCTATAACACTGCGCGGCGGCGGCTCCATGCCTTCGGGGATGAATATAGCCTGATAGAGACATTCGGGGAGGCAGGCGTAGTCGGATTTTTGCATAGCGCGGACTTTGACAGTTGACTTGTCACCCTCCGCATCCATCGGCAATGTTACCGTATTCGGGATGTTCTTTATGATGTATTCCAGTGAATCTGCTTGCTCCAACATAGCCATGGTTTCGGCGTGAGGGGTTGCGTAAATTCCCGGCCAAAAATATTCGTCATACTGCGGACGACATGAAAACGCCAAGATAGGTTCCTCAAGCGAAAACCCGGCATTCACACCTGGCTTATTCCCCCGTGCGTCCAGCTTGATCCACCGTCCATCCAGTAGTACGGCGTTATAACAATGTACGCAATATCCGGCTGAGTCATCGTCCAAAATCGTGCAGTGTTGAAAACAAAATCCCGTAGGGATGCCCTGTGAACGCAGCAGCGCCGCCAACAGATTCGCTTTGGCGTGGCATATCCCGGTTTTGTGCTTTAGCACATCAGAGGCTTTGGCTGTAATAATTTTTGAGTTGATATCAAAAGAATGTGGAATTTCATCCCGCACAAATTCATAGGCGATACGCGCTTTTTGCGTGTCATCAGTAATGTCGGCAAAGAGCTCGGCCGCTTTTACCCGGATGTTTTCGGCGGTAAAATCCACATATTTATCTGCGGTTAAAAAAGCGTGTTTCTCTTTGTCTTCGCTCAGCATTTTCTCAAGATACACCTTGTCTTTCAGCGTTATCCCATCCTCGATAATCGGATAATCAAAATGGGTGGTGAAATAGTCCGCTATGCGGTGGGTTTGGGTAAACCCGCAATGCTCATAAAACGCCAACACGCTTGGAACATCGCCAGTTCCTAAGATGATTTTATCATACCGCCCTGTATAATATTTCGCCACATGCTCAATCAACCGATAGGCATAACCCATTCTCTGATAGCGTTTGTCCGTAGCGATATTTTGAATTTCAAGGATGCCGCCACCCTCGTCTGTGACAACGCACATACTTTTTACATCACCATCGTACAGTGCGAACATCTCGCCCCGCTCAAGGTAGGTGTCAATGTTGCTTTCCAGTTCGTCGCCAAGAAGCAAAAGCGGCAAAAAATCCTTTTTGTTTTCGGTGATGAGGCGAATGTCAATCACGATATTTTCCCTCCGTAAGCTCCGCCTGTATTTTCTTTATTCAAAGTCCTGTTTTCGGCTTGCAACACATTCAGCACATGGTCATTTAACTGCCCAATATTAAGATATGAAAACAGTGACGGTACAGAATTGACCTTTTCCTTCAAGTTTATTTTCTCAATCATGCGAAAATCCTGCCTTTCTATGTCCACAGGGACGTGATAAACATCGGACTGGCATCATCGGTTTTTTTGAACCCGCAAGATTCGTAAACTTGGTGTTGATAAGCGGGATCGACCAAAAGATAATGCACATAAGCGGTCATTACGCCGTCGTCCATCGCGGAAATTAGCCCCACCAGTTTATCGCCGTCCCATGCCGAGCAAACGGTTTCAAAGTTTTTCATGGCAACAACAAGCTTGTCGGGATAATGTCCGCTTGACCATTCAACGGATAAGAACAAAAGGTATGCACCCAAGCTGACCCAACCAATCGGTATCCCATCATTTACTCTTTCACTTTAAGTGCCCGCTCCATCGGAATATGCTTTATTCTGCGCACATTCAGCAAATTTATAGCGAAATAGCTTACAAATCCCAACGCCATCATAGCCGTGTAAACCCACCACGGTGTAAGAATATCCATGTACCCGCTCATTTTTCTGAACATCAATTCGCGATACATCAGAGAAATACCCGCCGTTACCAGCGGCAATGTCACAACCAATGAAAAGGCGACTACCGCTGTCGTTGTGCTGAGAAATAGGCTTCGAAGCTCTTTACTTTTGTATCCGAGTATTTTCATCAATGAAATATTATGGGCGTTTTTATCTACAACCAGCTTTGTAAGCAGAATAAACAGAACCAAATAAACCACAACCGCCGCCAAAAGACAAATATTCATCATTTCGGCAAATGTAGTCAGCATCTGCTGCCCCGTGCCGCGCAGTATATCCGGGGTGATGACAGTCGCGACGAAATTTTCGTCTATTGTCAGAGACGTATTGGAAAACCATCCATTCCAGTAGCCGTCTGGATTTTCTGCCAAGGCGTTCATGCGGTCAATGGGCATAAAAACAGCGAACCCGGCAGCATATGGGGTTGATCCGCGAACCACTACAGTATAGCTTTTGTTGGTGGCGCAGTCGGTCAGGTCTATCGCATCGCCATCGCGCAGCTTGTATTTTTTCCACAGGCTTTCCGATACCATAACGCCGTCTGAGGGCAGAGCCAATCCGGGCAGATATTTGCTATGCGCGGACACCCCCAGCATGGAAACTTCAAAGCTTCTCCCGGCCCCTTTATCATAATATTCTGTCGCGTGAACGGAAAACTTTTCGGCGTCTTTCTGTTCGGATTCAGGCGGGCTGGCGGGGGATTTCAATATATACTGGTATCCCGATACGGCTTCCCGTTCTATCGTATCAATATACCCGTTTATACTCGGTTTAAGAACCAACCCCATCATCAAGATAAAATTCGCGAAAAGGATACCCAGGAGCAGCATGGCGTAACTGCCTTTATTGGAAAGAATAATACGCAGCCGAAACCTTTGGGCGAACGCGAAGTCGGGCAGCCGGAACGCCCGTTTTGATTTGCCGCTTTGTAACTCGCCCCGCAGAAAACGGATAGGCATAATGGAAAGCCGCCGCCATAAGAAAAACAAATTGATCATCAGCATGACCGCAATAGGAAGCAACGTCGTATACAGCAACGCTTCCCAATCAAACAGGGTTTTCAGCGGAGGCAGGCTATACGCCGTATGATACATCGTATTAAAAAAACGGTATGAGCCTGCCAGACAAACCGCGCCGCCGATCACCGCGCTCATCAACGTTACGATCAACGGTAACGTCAGATAATGCCTGATGAGCTCTCCGCGGCGCATTCCCGTTGCGCTGAGAGCGCCTATTGCCCCCGCGTCGGATGCAATGGTGTGGTCGATAATGATGGCGAAGATAAAAGCGAGTATTGCTATCATAACGAAAAGAAATCCCTTCATCATGGGTACATCCGAGCCAAAATCGCCATAAACAAAAGCGATGGCTTGATTCTCATCGGCAGTCACAAACGAGGTCAGCGGTACGCCGTTCGTAACCAATTGGCTCCTTATCCCCGCCGATACATCGAACCTCTCGCTTTTAGACAATTGCCGTTCGGTAAACCGGTACGCATAACTCTTTGTAATCCGTTCTTTCGGGAAAGAATCAAATGCCGAAGCGGAAACCAGCGCCACACCAAAATGCGCCGCGTCCATGATCATATCGGAATTGTTTTTATAGGGAGAGGTGTAATCGGGCACCCAAATCAAACCGACGATCTCAAATCGCTGGCCCGATATCGCGAAATAACCGCCGATGTTTAAATTGTTATTTTTCGCGTAAAGCCAATCGAGCGCGATTTCATGAAGGCCGTCCGGGAGCTTGCCGTCATGTATTTTGGGTAAATTGAATTGGATACGGTTCGCAAAAATGCGCAGTGTGAAAAGCTGATCATATTCATATTCAAAATAGTCCTGCGGCGCAATGGCGACGCCGCTTTTTTCTATATCGCCTAATACTTTATCAGGCACCTCGGCGGCGGCGGAAAAATTACCGTCCTCACGAATGCACCCGGCCGTGGCGTCATCCAGGCTTCGGCGGTTGCCGTTGGCCGCTGTTAAAAAACCGCCAATGACCGCAACCATTGTGATAAACACTAACGCTATGGCAAGATACCGTATCATATTATGCCGAAAATCCCGTAACAGCCGTTTGCTTATTGGATTTTTCATTATGCGTTCACCTACCACTCAATATGATTCGCCGAAATTGGGTTCTCGTTTTTGTAATCCTGATGGATCGCGCCGTCACGCAGTTTTATAACACGGTCAGCCATGCCTTTGATCGCTTCATTGTGGGTGACGAGCAAAATCGTGGCGCCGTATTGGTTGTGGATTTCTTCAATGAGCGAGAGGATCTCTTTCGAGGTTTTATAATCCAACGCGCCGGTAGGCTCATCGCACAGCAGGATGGCGGGATTCTTCATCAGCGCCCGGCCAATGGCGCACCGCTGCTGCTGACCGCCCGAAAGCTGGTCGGGGAATTTATCTTTATGCTCCCAAAGGCCAAGGGTTTTCAGCAAGCCGATAAGCGGCAGAGGATTCCCGCTGAGGTAGCCGCCAACCTCAATGTTTTCCTTGACGGTAAGATTCGGCACCAGATTGTAAAATTGAAAGATAAAGCCCAGCGTACTGCGTCGGTATTCCGCCAACTCACCCTTTTTCATTTTTACCAAATCGGCCGGCTTTTAAGCCCCATCACCTAGACCAGCGCCTCACCCTTTGAAATGTAGTGATTTCAAAGGGTTTTGTCTATCCTCAAACGATTTATAAACTTATAATCACATACAATATTTGCTTCGAAAACGCACGATTACCGCGCAACTGTCGGTAAATTGTCGGTAAAAAGCCACGCAAAAAGGCCGGATTCTCATCCGGCCTCGCCGCTTGAAAGCTGCTTGAAAAGCTCCCTCTGTCCGCTGACCACTCCTGTCAGAAACCCTCCCCATCCGTCGGGTTATTCAAAAACCCAACCAGCACCAAAATCTCCAGCAGCGCGGTTACACCCGTCCTGATCGTGTCGCTCATGGCCTGCCCGATCACGCCCAGCAGCACCAAAATGGCCGACGCCTGCGCCGCCACCGCCGCCCACACCACCGGCGACCTAAACCGATTCTGTTTCATACGTTTCCTAATCTCCCTTTCAAGTCTTTGATAGCATGCCACTGCGCGGCGTTGTCCTGCTCCATGCGGGCCAGGCGTTCTATCTGGTTGTTATGCTTGTCCATCTTGACTTCCAGCTTGTCCATCGTGATTTCCAGCTTGTCAATCCGATAGTTGATAAGCTTGCTTGACACAAAAATGCCGCAGATTGACCCGAACAGCGTGCCGGCGAGCGAGCATGCCGCCACAATAATTTCGGGAGGCATTGCGCGTCAGCCCCCCATCCGGGCGCGTATGATCGATTGCGCGTCGGCAAGCATCCGCTGCGCGTCTGAAACCATCCGCAAAACCGCCTCGGCCTCCGCCGTGGTCAGCGGCACAATGCCGCTTTGCGTCCCGGTTCCCAGCGGGTTTTCCGTATTGGGGATGTACTGGAAGTACTGTGCGTCTATGACGCCTTCGTACTTTTCGTACTTGGCTTTTACGCCGTCATACTTTTCGTACCGGGCTTTCGAAAAGCCCTTCGCGTCCGGGACGCTCAAAACGGTAACGACCGCGTTCTCGGGAACGAAGCAAACCTGCACCTTCTTCGTGTTGTCCTCCCACAAGCTGAGGCCATTGCCAGTTTTGGTAACTATCCTTGCCGTGCAAGGAATCGCGATAGGATTGGTAGCCATGGTATTCACCCCTTCATTTTTTATCAGCATGGGCATTGCCCAGTGCGTCCAGTTGTAGCTGTCCAGCCTTGTCTTGATAACCCCGTCACTAGTCCCGCGCGCGTCCACCACCCAGCCGTCTCCGATATAGATTCCCGTGTGTTCCTTCGAGCCGGCCACGTCTTTATACAGCAGGCAAGGCGTGTCCGGCATCGTGGCGCGCGGCCCAAATCCCGTAAACTGTCCCTTGAGCCATTGGCTGTTCGCCCCGCTGGGGAGCGCGCCGCCAGCCGCTTCCACCGCCTTTTTCGTCAGCTGCGCGCAGTCATAGCACTCCTTGCCGTCCCATTTCGCGCCAATGCCCAGGATGGTGCCGGCATACTCCTTGTACTGCTCCGCCTGCTGCTCGCGGCGTGCTTTTGAGCATATCCACCCCGTTGCCCCGAAGATATACCCGCATCCCACCTTGGAAAGCGCAAAATCAACCATCCTTTGGATTGCTTCACTGTACATACTCATTCCTCCCTTTTAGATATCGCCAAACAATAGCCAACTGTTTGTAAACAAGTTTTTAAGCGTCACCACGCCATATGGGGCGCGGATAGAGCGCTTATTATCAACACTATCTAAATAAACTCCATTTTGGGGAGAGAAAACAACATCCCCGGTAGATCCTCGCATGATTACAAATTCACAGCCAATTGGATACGTTGTATCATTTAAGGGTACGGCTGGTATGGTTATCGTGACTGTTCCTGAATTTTCAATCATGGTAAACTCCGTTCTACGTAAACCAGAAATTGGGACGTTTCCAGAATTCATTAACCTTAAAGGGTTTTTTTCAATTTCATCTGGATTGGCCTTTTTCGACCCCGATACAGTAACCAGCGATACCGCTCCGGCATCCGTAAGCGTACTCCAGCCTATCGCATAATCCCCCGCGCTTGTTTTGCGCAGGATGTTTCCCACCGCACCCCCGGCGGGTACGCCAGGCCCGGCCGGACCAGCAGCGCCAGCCGCGCCGGTATCGCCCTTGGCCCCCGCCGCGCCCTGATCCCCTTTATCTCCCTTGGGGCCCTGCGCACCGGTATCACCCTTTGGGCCCTGCGCGCCGGTATCTCCCTTTGGGCCAGCGGGACCCGCAGGGCCAGTTTCGCCGGCAGCTCCCTTGGCCCCCGTAGCGCCTGGCTCGCCGGTATCGCCTTTGGGGCCGGCAGGGCCCGCAGGGCCAGTTTCTCCAGTGGCTCCCTTAGCCCCCGTAGCACCTTTAGCGCCCGTCTCGCCGGGATCCCCCTTGTCCCCTTTATCGCCCTTTGGGCCGGCAGGGCCGACAGGGCCGACAGGGCCGGCCGGACCCGCAGGCCCCGCAGGACCAGTTTCCCCTTGCCTGCCAGCCCCGCCCAAGCCGCCCACCGTAAATTCCGTTGCCACCTCCCCGCCGTCCGTATACACGGTATTTACGCCGGGCAGGGAGGGGATGAAAACCGGATCAACGCTTTCCACGATGGGGGAGGCAAGTTCATATACGACCGTTACGGGCGTTCCGGCGGCATACAGGGCGGCGAGCCACGCCTTAAACCCCGCGACGTCTTGCGTCGTCAAGCGCGATCTATTGACGCGGATCCCTATGCCGTTGGGCCCATTGGTCCGGTAAATGATCTCGGCATTTCCCGTTTTATTCGTCGTTGATTTAAACACATCGCTTATAATCATGGCATTGTCTACGGCGTGTAAATCGGGTACCGCGTAATAAAAACCTATCACATCAATTTGATTTGCGGTTCCCGACGCTTTCCAGTCCTCTTTCCCGTTCAGCACAACCCGCAGCGTCCGCCTGATGACCGTCCCATTACTCTGCCATTCATCTTCCGCCCCCGGCAGGCCATATAGCACTTCTGGCAGCGTCACCGGGAAGGTTTCGCCGATGAAGGGTTCATAAACAAATCCTGTGGTTGAGGTGGTCGCATCCTCCACTATTGATAATCTGTATGTAATGGTGACAGACGAACCAGCATATGCCGTTACATATGTTCTCAGGGAACGAAGCACCCCTGCTTCATTCCAAGCTTTTGTGGGCGTGATGATTTTTTTGTATACGCCGACAGATGAGATTTGTATGCTTCCGGTGTCAGTAACTTGGGATTCAGTCGCCGAACCCGCTGATAGAAAAAGAGCTACAGTGCCAGTGACAGCAGCGTTCAGAATCTCAATGATTAAAGCGTACTGTTTCCCCACAACCAGCGCTTTGTTAAGCCCCGTGAACCAATTGCTATAAACGGTGGATGCCCCGCTGGCGTTGTTTAACGTAGCGGTAACAGACCCGTCGGCATTTTTAACACAGGAGGATGAAAAACTTTGCACGTTGCTTACATCGTATAAATTTCCCCCCGTTCTCCAGATATTGATCGTGTTCTTCCCAGCAATCGGCCTATTGTTATCCGGCGAAGGGTCACCCGTTCCCGCCTGCGCGGCCCCCAGCTTTGCCGTCACGCAAAGCGGCAGCCCCGCCAATACTTCCGGGATCCTGATCCGTGATGCCGCGCCCGTGGCGCCGGTTATGCGGGTTGGGATCGCGCCCACATCCTCGGCGGTGATCGTCACATCCTCGCGCAGCGCCTTGCCGTTCACCTTCCGCGTCTCGGGCACCGCGCCAACGTTTGACGCGGTAATCGCGCTCAAACGAAATTCCGTCTCCACCTCCCCGCTGACATCTGTATACACGGTGTTCAGTCCGGAGAGGGAGGGGATCACGAGGGGCGGAATCATCTCAATGATGGGGGTGGCGAGTTTATACAAAATCGTTACGGGCGTTCCGGCCGTATACAGGGCGGCGAGCCACGCCTTAAACCCCGCGACATCTTGCGTCGTCAAGCGCGATCTATTGACGCGGATCCCTATGCCAAGCGGTGTATCAACTCGATAAATAAGTTCCTTATTTTGCAGTGACGTTTCAAATTTAAACGTATCGCACATCATAACGCCACTGTCTGTGGCGTGTAAATCGGGTACCGCATAATAAAAGCCTATCACATCGATCTGAGCCCCGGCTGTCGATATTTTCCAGTTTTCCTTTCCATCAAGCACGACCCGTAGCGTCCGCCTGACGACCGTCCCATTACTCTGGCATTCATCCTCCGCCCCCGGCAGACCGTACAGCGGTTCCGGCAGTGTCGCCGGGTAAGTTTGGCCAGCGTATGGCTCATAGGGGGTGGCGTCTGGCCCGAGTTCGAGTTGTATGTCCACAAAATCCGCGTAATCGCCCACCACACTGCTTCCGGATCCATAGTAGGGGTAGACGCTCAAAAGAAGCCGCGTATTTCCCTCCGGGCAGCTGGCTGGGACGGCAAAAGTCGTCTTGTCTGGGGTTGTTATCGTCGAACCAAACTGTGTACGATTGCCATAGGAATCATTTGATGTGTAAGTGCCGATACGAAAACTACCGTTTCCATTGCTTGCGATTCGCTGAAAATACAGCGTCATCGTTTTGCCCGCGAATACGCTGACCGGCCCGATATCAATATACGAAAACGGCGAGCTTGTAGCGCTTGTTACCGTGGCCCGTATGCCATTTGGCAACGCAGACAAACTCGCTCCGCTTTTATAGACGTTCAACTTAGCGGGATTTATGAGATTCCTCCCGCCGCGCCAAATGTTGATCACACCATGTCCAACAATTGGCCTAATGTTATCTGGCGACGGATCCCCCGTCCCCGCCTGCGCGGCCGCCAACTTTGCCGTCACGCAAAGCGGAAGATCGGCGAATACTTCCGGGATCCTGATCCGTGATACCGCGCCCATGGTGCCGGTTATATGGGTGGGCGTATACTCTTCCGGCAGCTTGCCGCCAAGCCTTTCCGCGTCGTCCACGATGCCATTTTGGTTGATATCGTATGTAGTCCGCACCATGTCGCCGGTGCCGTCTCCGTTAACGCCTCGCTCCCCCTGCGGGCCTTGCGGCCCAACATCGCCCCGTTCTCCCTTCGGGCCTTGCGGGCCTGTGTCGCCCTTGGGGCCTTGCGCGCCGGTATCCCCCTTGGGGCCAACAGAGCCGGTATCTCCAGTGGCTCCCTTGGCCCCCGTAGCGCCCTTGGCGCCCGTCTCGCCGGGATCCCCCTTATCCCCTTTATCGCCCTTTGGGCCGGCAGGGCCAGTTTCTCCAGTGGCTCCCTTAGCCCCCGTAGCACCTTTAGCGCCCGTCTCGCCGGGATCCCCCTTGTCCCCTTTATCCCCCTTGTCGCCCTTGTCTCCTTTGTCGCCCTTATCCCCCTTGTCCCCCTTATCTCCTTGATCGCCCTTGCCGCCCTGCGGCCCGACGATGCCCTGCGGCCCAACAGGCCCCCGCTCCCCCTGCTCGCCCGTAAACGCGCCGCTCTCATACGCCTCTTTTACCTCGCCATACAGCGCAACCCTTTCGTCCTCCGCGTCGGCGCGGCCTCGCTCCGCCAGCACCCGCGCGGCCTCCGCCTGACCGCGTTTCATTTCCGCTTCCCGGCGCTCCTCCTCGGCAGCAACGCGCCGTTCCTCGGCCCCGGTCCTGTCCCGCTCATCGTCCCTCACGTCAATGTCAAGCCGCGCCAGCCGATTCATCGCGTCCGTCAGCGCCGTAAACTCGTCTTCCGATTCAACCACGCCGTCAGGAATCAGCAGATCTTCTACATACAGGTCAAAGCATGGCGTGGACAGCACCTCATACGCCGGGCTGTAAAGTGTCAGTTCACAGGAAACCGCGCCAGGCACGGCCATCATCTGCTCCGCAATCAGCAGCTCCATCACGTTTCCGCTCACGCCGCAGTCATTATAAAAAATATGTCCGTCCGCCTTCACGCCGCGCAGCGCGGCCAGCGACCCTTCCGCAAGCCGCACGGGCGCGGATCCGTTAAACAGCCGTATCCGCAGCATCCGCGAACGCCTGTCTCCGCGCTTTACGATAACGGAAGCTTGGCTGCCCATTTTAGACGCGTCCAGCCTCAAATCATATACGATGGTATCCAATCGAGCACCTCCTGCGCGGCCTGTCCGGCCTTCGCATGGGGGATTGAGATCCCCCCTACGGAACCCCCCTTTGGGCTGGGCCCTCTTTGGCTTGGCCCTTAAGGGAGAAGAATCCTTAATCACCCCCATCCTACCATATTCGCTTCACGGATTTCTCCCTTTAACGGTTTGCGGCGGAAAGTTCGTCTGTTACTTCGCCCACGCCTCCACCGCCGCGGTTGAGAACAATCCCAATTCCCGCAGCATGTCCCGCAGTTCCGCCATCTTCGCCTGATTGTCCTTTGCCGCGTACGCCTTATAGATCGGCTCCAGCCGCTTCTTCGCCGCCTTGCGCAGCGCCTCCAGCGTCACGCCGGCATCCCCCTTCTTCCCCAATATCCGTTTGGCCTCCTGCAGATCCCCAGCCTCCACCATGTCCAGCACGCCGTCTATGACCCCGTCCCGAAGCCACTTTTTAAAATCCCCGCGCTCATACTTCATCTGTTTCGCCGCCAGCAGCGCCGTCTCAATGGCCGTCATCCCGGCCTTGTCCCCGGCGTAGAAAGCCTCCATGTACTGCTTCTTCGCCGTGGCGGTGATGTGGGATTTCACGGTCGATTGCGCCCGCCCGCCGGATATCAGGGCCGCGGCTTCCGCGTTTACGCCCTTCCCATCCCCCGCCGCCAGCGCGCTGTCCAGCGCCGCGTAGGGCTCCGGCACCACCCAGCCCGCCAGCGTGCTCGCCTTGTACCCCAGTTGCTCTGTCAGCAGCGCCTCCAGCCTGTCCGCTTCCTCTGTCTTCCCCGCCTTGCGCAGGTCCACATACGTCCCCTTGATCCGGCCTGTCATGGAAGAGCGGATATTTTCCGGCAGCTTTCCGTGGTCCAGCATATAATCCACAATATACTGAACGTCGTCCGGCTTTCCAGCCCGGATGGTATCCTCCAGATGCTGATAATCAAACAAGGACAGATCATCGTCCGCATACGCCTCTTCCGCCCGCTCCTTTTTTTCCCGCAGGTACTTCGTGTCATATTGGTTCATGGCCTTGACCACCTGGTTGGAATTGAACCCATCCCGCATAATCTCCCCGTGCAGTTCCTTCACCTTGGCCGTGTTCCCCGCTTTCCTGGCCGTCGCCGCCTCGCCCACGCGCGGGTCGTTCTCCATGAGCGCCAGGCCGATCCCCGCGTCAACGTCGTCCATCGTCTTGGCCGCGTACTGCTTCCCGCTCATCAGATATCGGGTGAGGTTGTCCGCCTCCGCCTTGTCCCCGCTCGCCATCGCGTCGTATATCCACTGGAACGTCTTTTCGATGGACGCCGTCTTGCTCTCCTTGCGCAGCCACCCGGGCGCTACGGCGTTCGTGATCCCTTCAAAGTTGTCCGTCAGCCCGGTAACCGGCATGCCGAACACATCCGATACCGCTTTCACCGTCTGGGACGCCAGCGCATACGCGCTCTTGTTCGTATATCCCTTTTGCGCGTAGTCAACCCACGCCTTGCCCGCGTAGTAGAGCTTGCTGATGGCCGAAAACTCCATTTGCGAGGGCGTGTATCCCTCCAGGATGCTCATCACCTCGCCCATATACGGGATCCATTTCAGCGGATTCATGTTGTCCGCGGCGTTTCCGCTGAGCTCCGCAAGATACCGGTCCCAGAATTCTTCCTCTTTTTCGCGCCGCCTGAAAGCGTCCCATAGGGATACCACCGCCGTATTGAGCGCGCTGCTGAGCAGAATGCCCGCCGTCGCCCTCACCATGCCCCGCCGCGCCGCCGCGCTCCCCGGGTTCTGCCGGAGGTTCATGGCGGCCGTGCGCAAAAGGTTGTAGTTTTTCAGCGGCTCGGACATAAAGGCCACCACGCCCTTGATTCCCGTGTCCTTGGAACGCAGAATTTGCGGCCTGTGCATGATGCTGTCCACCACCTGCGTCCTGTTCACGACATCCGAAAACCGCTTGCTCACCGCCTCGAAAAATTCCCCGCTTCCGGGCTTCAAATCCTCCCGCGTATCCCGAACCTCCGCCTTCACGCTGTCCCAGATCATGCCCCATGTGTAGTCGTCCAGGAATCCGGCCGGCTTCATCGTCGCGTCCACAATCTTCTCCGCCGCCGTCAGGTCGCCCAGCAGCATGCTCCGCGTGGACCGGCCCACCCCTACCTCATAGTGCCCGTTCGATTTCCACCAGGCGATTCCGGAGTATCGCTGCATCTCCTCCATCGTGCCCTGGCTTGGCTTTACCCGCGCCATATACTTTGGGTCAAGCATCGCCGCGGCCCGCAGGTAGGCTGTCGGCTGCTGGATCATCACCCGGATCTTCCCCGCGATGGCGGCGCGCTTCACGTTGCCCAACAGAAACCCGGAAAGCTCCGTTGCGTAAGCGCCCGTGGAAAGCCCGTTCAGGTCCTTAATCAGGTTTACGAAGTAGGCGGGCCCTTTTTCGCCCGCAATCCGCTCAATCGCGCCGCGCACCGTGGCGTTGTAGTCAGGGTGCCCATGCTCGGTCCGCTGGCCGTAGTTATACCACCGCATGGCGTCGTCAATGGGCAGGGCCAGGCCGTTGTATGTCGCCATCTTCGCGGCATGGTCCACAAACGTCTGGAACGCGTCGCCGACGCGTATCGGGTTGCTCGCCTGTTCCACCGTCTGGTGGGTGAAGCTGGCGTTCGCCACGGCGTTGAACATCCGCGCCTGCTCCGGGTCCATGGCCTTTACGCTGCTGCTCACCACGCGGATCGTCCAATAGTTCCGTTCCTTGTACATGTCCGTCAGAAACATTTCCCTCGTCGTCTCGTTGCCCCACGCCGCCGCCTGGCCGCTCAGGAACGCGCCCATATCGTCCGCGACCGCCTTCTGCTGCGCCGTCAGCATCCCCGTGATCTTCGCCACATCCGCCGCGTTGATCCGCGCGATGTCAAGCTGCTTGATTTCCCCGATGTTGTCCACCCTGATGCCGCCCCGGTAGAGGTGGGGCAGCGCCTGCCGCCGTTTGGACAGGTTGTACAGCTCCATCATCTGCGTGACCGACAGTTCAATCGTCTTCCCGCTGGATATGCCCACCTTCCGCGCCGTCTTGTTCCACTGGCGGATATCCTCCGGCTTGACGTTGTTTCGGCTGTACATCTCCTGGATAAAATCCTGCGTCTCCCGCATCCGCCCATAAACCTTCTCCGCGCCCAGGCTCAATTCGCCGGCAATCGTCTTGCCCGCCGGCCCCAGCCTGTCAAAGTAGTCGTAGGCCGATAAAAGGTCCAGGTTCAGAAAGTTTGAAACCTTTTCCACGCCTTCCCGCGTGGCTTGCCGTGCCGGCCTTGTCATCCCCAGGGCGATTGTCTCATCCCCGGCCTCGCTGGCCGCCTTGTACCGCTCGTTCTTGTACATCCGGTTCACCGATTGCACGGAACCCCGGATCACCGCCACCAGGTAGTCCAGTTCCTTGGCCTGGGCCGCGCTGAGCTCGCTCACCCGCTGTATGCCCCGGCTCCGTATGCTCTGCGCGAAATGATCCAGCGTCGGCAGAAAGCTCTCGTGCAGCGCCACATGGAACCCTTCATACCTGGAAGCGCTCGCGCCCAGCGTCTTGACCGCCTTTGGGTCATCGCTGGCCGCGAGGGTCATGTTCTTCATTTCCTCCCGCAGCGTTTCCATCGCCTCGCTGAAACTCTTGGTCGTCACGGCCCCAGTGTCAATGTGCGCCAGCACATCCCCCACGGTTTCCCGCAGGAATTCCGGCACATGGTTTTCCTTTGTCGGCCTCATCATCCACCGCGCCAGCGCCTTCGCGTTCCGCTCAATGTTCCGCCTGTGCAGCCGCGAAGCCTGGCTCTCCCGGTAATTCGCCATGCTCCCCCTGGCCCGCTGGCGTATCCTGTTGATCTGCGCGTCATTGTGCCCCGCCTCGCTGGCGTCCAGATACGCCTCCACCAGCCGCAGAGCGAAATCCTCCGTGGCCGCGTCGATCCCGTATTCGTTCCCCATGTCCACATACTGCTTTCGCACCCTGTCCAGGGTGTCCTTGAGGGCCAGGGGCTGGTCGTTTGAGTTTGTCTCCGGATCGAACATGCCGGGCCAGCGCGTGCACAGCTCTTCCCACACGCTGTCTAGCGTTTTGCCCTCCTGGGTCAGGCGCAGACGCCCGAATGTCTCGCGCCGGAATTCCGCGTAACTCCCGTACTGGCTGGCCGCCTCCGCTTTCTGCGCGTCCGACAGCCGCACCCCCTGGGTGCGCAGGTAGTCCCGCATGTCCTTGTATTCGTCGTACATCGTCGTATCAATCCGGCTGCTTTTTTGCACCACTTCCGCCGCCAGATCTTTGGCCGTGCCCCATACCTTCCCGAAATCATATTCCCCGCCGCGCAGCGCGTGGAACATATCCCCAATCTGCGCCGCCAGCATCTCCTGGCTGTAGGTGCTCCCCGCGTCCTTGAGCACCTTGCCCGCGATTCTCGTCAGGCTTCGCTGGTGCAGCCGCGTCATCCCAAGGGCCCGCGCCCTATTGTATTCCTCCTCCAGCGCACGCGCCGCCGCGCTGGCGTGCTCGTCCGCGAATGGCGCGGCCGGCGCGATCTCCGGCGCTGCGCTCCCTTCCTCCAGCGAATACTTCCTGCTGTCCTGATTTTCACCCTTGACTTTTTCATTCGTGTCCAGTATCCTATCGGCAGGGGGAACCGAGTACGCGGCGTTATTGAGACGTTTCACAGGGGCAGTTTCCGCTGCATTAGTGAGCTTAAAGGTTCCTCCGTTCATTTGGGGAAGATTCTGAATGAAAGCAGTCACAATATAGGCTGTTTTTTTGTTTGAATCCGGCACAGCCTGCACGAGGTAATACGTTCCGTTGATCCTTTTTTCAAATGTAACCGTTCTAGCCAGCCTGTTTCTGTTATTCTTCCCCTGCTCAAAGTACGCGGTTGCTTTGCCTCCATCTTTGATCACGTCATAATTGTGGATAATGTATTCCATCCGCGCGATGTCGTTGAAATCCGCCATGCTGTGATCTTGTATTCCCTTTGGCCCATGCCTTTGAATAATATGCTTCACCATCCGCTCCTCAAGCTTTATGGAAAAGCCCTCTGCCTCCACGCCGAGAACCGAATAGATACCGCCGGCAGCCCGGTCGGGCATAGGTCCAAATGTGTATGTATCTTTCCCGCTGGAATCCCCTGCCGCCACCGTATGGATAAACTCGGCCAAATCCGGATCCACCGCCGCCTTATAGTCCTCAATCGTATCCCGCATCTCAACGGAATACTTCTTCATCTCGCCAAACCGTATCCCGCTTGTATACCCGTCTTCCCGCAATTTCCCGGTGTCCCGCAGCGCGTCGTCAAACAGCGCCGCGATCACCTCCAGCCGCTCCCCGCTTTGCGCCAGCGCCTCCATCTCCGGCCTTCCGCGCCCGGCGATCCTACCCATCATCTCCTTTAGGTCTTCCATCAGTTCCTTGAAGAAATCCCGCACCTTCTCCGCCAGCGTCCTGTTCCGCTCCACCAGCTGCCGCACCGCTTTCTCGTCCCCCAGCATCGCGGGAATCGCGTCGGAGACAATCTCCTCCAGCGCGCCCTCACGGCTCAGATCCGGCCGCGCCGCCATGATCTCGTCTATGCGCGCGTCCAGGTTGAAGAGCGGGTCCGCCTCCCGCATCGCCTCCAGCGTAAACCCGGCCAGCATCTCATATCCATCCGCGTTCCAGTCGCGGATATAGTGGGTCAGCTCATGCGTCGCCGCGTAGAGGATGCCCCCCTCTGCCGCGTCCATGGCGATGTGAATCTCCCCGGTGCTCGAATCATAATACCCATTCACGGCCTGTCCGGCGGCCTGTCCCGCGGCCTGTCCGGCCTGCGCATGGGGGATTTCGATCCCCCCTACGGAACCCCCCTGGAGCTGGGCGCCTTGGGGAGCGGAATTCTTGAATATACCCGGCGGGTCGATGTGGTCATGGGTTACAATCGACGCCCCGCCCTTGCGGGCCAGCGCGTCCATGAAATCCACATACGATTGCTCGCTTCGCCCCAATACCCCGCGCGTGTCCATGCGGGTTACACCAAGACGGCCTGCCCGGCCTTCGCGGGTTGGGACTGCGGCCTGTCCGGCCTGCGCATGGGGGACTGCGGTCCCCCCTACGGAACCCCCCTTGGGTTGGGCTCCTTGAGGTTGGATTCCCTGGGGCTGGGCTATGGCGGGCTGTCCCGGCTGTGGCGCTATGGCTGCTTGCGCTTGGCTTTCTGTTCCCGCATAGGGGAGGGGCTGGGCCTGCGCGGGCTGGGGCGCGGCGGCCGTCTTCGTCCGGCTCTCCGCGCCCGCGCTCCAAGCCTCTTGCTGCTGTGCCGGCCCCACATACGGGGTGAACGCGGATTCCCGCCGCACCTGCTCTATCGGCAGCCCAGCGCGGCCCGCCC